>NZ_JBEPBF010000170.1:0-18549 GCF_040298985.1 Streptomyces sp. NPDC001093
CTACCTCGCCGGCCTCCACCTCCGTGCCTCGATGATCTGGATCAACGACCTCCTGAAGGCAACTACCTGATCACAACATCACACAGGCCCTAGGGGCCTGCCTGACAAATGATCACTGAGCGGGTCTCTTGTGTCTGGTGCTGTTTGACTTGCTGCGATGGCATCGGCCAGCGATTCTGGGCCGGTGCCAGGACAGCGGAAAAAGAAGCGGCAGCAAGAGGTCGCGAGGCGGCAGCTTGCCGCGTGCGACGCGGTGGGCGCGGGGCTGTGGAAAGTGATCTTCGAGACCCAGGACGAGGCGGAGTGGCGGGCTTATGTGCGCCGTCTGCGCGCTGGGGAGATACGGATCGACGGATCGGTGCTCAGGGTCGACACGCTGTGCGGCCGTCTGGTGCAGCCGACCACTTATCGGCTGAGTCTGTTCGTGACGGACCCTGCCTGCGAGCCCGGTGTTGGAGACCGCGACCATTGATCTCGTGGTGGGTCGCGGGGAGTTGGCGGATGCGGCGTGGGAGCGGATGGCTCCGTTCATACCGCAAATGGGCGGGGCCGCGGCCGTGGCGGGGTCACCGGCAGGGGGTGAACCAGGTGCTGTGGCGGTTGCGGACCGGGGTTCCCTGGCGTGATCTTCCCGAGCGCTGGGGTCCCTGGTGGACCGTGTATGAGCGGTTCGCCCGCTGGGAGTTCGCCTGCTGGCAGGCGGACGGAACCTTGGCGAGTCTGCTGGAGCATGTCCAGGCTCGAGATGACGCGGTCGGCGCCGTGGAGTGGACGGTGTCGGTGGACTCCACGATCAACCGGGCCCACCAGCAGGCCGCCGGAGCCCGCAAAAGAGGGAAACGGGCCGGGACGAACCCTGCGAGCGCGGGGGCGTTGGTCATGGCGAGGTGGGCCAGACGCAGCAGCACGAGGGGTCAAGATGCCGCCCGGCCCTGCCCCCCTGAAGATCCCGCAACGAGCAGCGACCCGGCCAGACATCGGCCCTCAAGGCTGCCCCCTGCACGGATGATGTGTCGGCATCCGCAGTGTCACGCTGTCACACGACATCCGTGGTGGGGCGGGGTTCACGGCCCGTCCGATCGAACGAAGTACACCCATCTGCCCTGTCCGTTACAGTCGTTTGCTGTCGCTGCGGTTCGGGTCGTCGCTGCCTAGGGGGCGCCGTGGGTCAGTCGGGGCGTTTGGGGCTGGTGGTCAGCGCGCGCTGGCTCGCCTACCAAGACGATCAGGCGTACATGCACGAGGCCGCGGAGGTTATCGCGGCTGCCCTGTACGACCCGGTCCTGGGGGCGTGCGAACCCGCGGTTGCGGGGCTGCGGGTGCTGCGGGATCCGCCGAAGAAGGTCCTGGAGGAGCGGATCCAGGAAGCCTTCGAGAACGCGTCCAGCACGGGGTCCACACTGGTGCTGTACCTGATCGGTCATGGTTCCTCCGACTTCGACGACGACCTGTACCACTTCATCCCGGCCGATCACCCTGTCAGTTTGGATGCGCTGCCGGCCCGCGGATACCCGCTGGGGGCGCGTCTGCGTACCCTCCACGGCGAGTTCCCCGGCTCGGACGGGGTGATCCTGATCATCGACACGTGCGAATCGGGGCGGCTGGCCGGCGAGCGACGGTGGTCGATGCCGATGAAGCGGATCTCGGTGTCCACCGCCACGAGCTACGAGTCGGGCTGGCAGGCGCGCTTCAGCCGGGTGGTCGGCGAGCACCTGGAGGCCGGCATCGACGACGCCGGCCGGTACCTGAGGCCCTCGGACTTCCAGCGCCACATCCCGCGGTGGCAGGACCAGTTCCCGCACCATTTCATCCACGACGAGAGCGACGACGCAGGTCTGTGGATCAGCGCGAACCGCGCGAGCCGCAAGGGCCTGGTGGAAGATCTGGTCGCCCGGGTCACCCGCCGGCAAGGCGGACTGCACGAGATACACCGTCGCTATCAGCGCCCCGAAGGCCATGACCCGGTGGCGCAGTCCGTGCGAGAGCACCGGAGGGTGGCAGTGCTGGGGCCGAGCGGCTCCGGGAAGAGCGCCACGCTGCAGATGACGGCGATCGACCGCATCGACCCGGGCCGGGCGGGCCCGAACCGGGATCTGTCGCTACCCGGCCAGGCGGTGGCGTTCTTTCCCATCGCAGCCGACACCACGCCGGAGGAGTTCGCCAGGCAGATCAACGATCAGCTGTACATGTCGGCCCGCGACGCCTTCGCCGAAGCGGAGGAAGCCTTCCTGCGGACCATGCCGCAGGAGGAGGTGGAAGCGCTACCGGCGACCGAGCGCTGGCTGACCGGGCCGCTGCGGCATCTGCCGGGCGATGTCGAGGTCCTCCTGGTCATCGACGCGCTGGACCAGCTTCCCGCCGAGGCCGAGACGGCCGTGACGGAATGTATCTCCGAACTCGGCGACGCGGACCGCTATGGCCACGTGAGCACCGTGGTATCGGTCCGTCACCGGCCCGAGTACGGCTACCCGGCCATCGTTCCGGTCGGCTTCGAGTGCGTCGCGGTGCCACCGTCCACCGTGCAACAGGTCCGCCGGTATGTGGAGCGCAGGAACGTCCCGGCCGAGCACGTCCCCGGCATCGTGCGGATCGCGGAGGGCAACTGGCTGATCGTCACCTTGCTGTGCAACGAGCTCAGCGGCCGCTCCGAACGCGACACCGACCGGGACACGGGCCTGCCCACCACGCGCGAGGACCTCTACGACCGGCTCCTCACCCGGGCCCTCGGCGAGTACGGCCGCGAGCAGCGCGAGAACACTGACAGGAACCTGGCCGCGATCCTGGCCGTGCTGGCCTACGGCGGCGAGAGCGTCCTGGTGCCCCTGGCAGTGCTGCGCGCCGCATCCGAAAGCCTGGAAGGCCCTTCGACCGTCGCCGGCGTGCGCACGGCTCTGGTCGCCCTGCACCACTTGGTGGAGCGCGTCGAACCCGGCACCGACCGCGAGCAGCTCACCGCCATCCACCCCACCTTCATCGACCACCTGCAACGCTCGCAGACTCTGACGCTTCCGAGCGCCGTCCGCACCCACTCGGCAATCGCCGATGCCCTGGCTAAGCTCGCTCCCATGGCCGATGGCAGGAACAGCGGCGACGATCCGGTGCGCGCCTACGCGGAGCGCAGCGAAGCCACCCACCGGTGGGAGGCAGGAGACCCCGACGGCGCCCTCGACGTGCTGATCGGCCGTCCCGCAGCACTCGCCGGCGAGAACAGACTCCGCTGGGAGCGCTGGACCCGCACCATCACCCACACCTTGGGCCCCGCGGACCTGCGCAGCCTGCGAGCCCGGCGCGAACTCGCCTCCTGGACCAGTCGCTGTGGCCTGTTCGCATCCGCCACCGAGCTCTACAGCCAGCTCCTGCCCGACGTCACGCACATCCTGGGCACCGACGACACCCTGTCCTTGCGTGTGGAACTGGACGCGGCACTCACCCGGGGCGTCTCCGGCCACGCCTCGGAAGCCCGCGACCTCCTCCAAGATCTGGTGCCGCGCATCCGCACGGCCCAGGGCCCGCACAGCGAACTCACGCTGGAGGCCCGGCACGCGCTCGGAAGTTGGACCGGGCTGGCCGGGTCCCCCCGGGCGGCGATGGACCAGATCCGCGAAGTCCTGCAGGAATGCCGCCAGTACCTGGGCGAAGAGCACTCCGAGACGCTCGCGTGCCGCAACAGCCTGGCCCGGTGGACCGGGGAATCCGGCTACGCTGCCCAAGCGGTAGAGGAGTTCAGCGCGCTCCTGCCCCTGCAGACCCGCCAGCTCGGTCCCCTGCACCGCGAGACCCTGCGCACCCGCTACAGCATCGCCTACTGGAACGGGGAAGCCGGACGGCCCGGACAGACCCTCGCGCTCCTACGCGACCTGGTACCCCAGCAGATCGAAGCACTCGGCGAGGACCACCCGGACACCTTGCGCACCCAGCACGGCGTCGGCCTGTGGAGCGGTGTCAACGGGGACCCGGCCGAAGCCATCCGTATCCTCACTGACCTCATGCCCGCCCGCATCCGCGTCCTGGGCCCCGACCACCCCGATACCCTGCGCACGCTGAACAACCTCGGCCGGTGGACCGGTGTCATGGGCCGCTACGACGAAGCCATCCACATCCTCGAGGAAACACGCGAACGCCGCACCCGCAGCCTCGGCGCCTCCCACCCCGACACGATGCGCACCGTCAACAACATCATCGACTTCACCGGGGCGGCCGGCGACTTCGCCCGTGCCCGCCAGCTCGCCGACGAACTCCTCCCGCTGCAGGAATCCGTCCTCGGCCCCCATCACCAGGACACCCTGCGCACCCGCTTCAACCAGGCAAAATGGCAAGCCGCGCAAGGAGACGCGGCAGGCGCCCTCGACAACCTGCGCCACCTGCTGCGCGACCAGCAAGACGCCATCGGGCCCGAGCACCCGAACACCCTGCGCACCGCCGAGGAGATCGCCGCCCTGGAGCAGCAGGCAGGCGCGTGAACCGCAGTCCCTCGCGTCACTCCTCTCCTGCCGCCGCATCGTCGTCGCCCTGCACATCCTGCAGTTCGCGCAGGGCGCGCACCACGTCATCGGCGTCGCCCCTCAGTACCGTCTCGCGCACCACACCGTCGGGACCGGTGACACGCACGGAGGTCTCCAGGGGGACCGAGGCGCCACTGGAGCGCGCCTCCCGCCGCGCCCGGATGACCATGAGTACGGCGTCCAGCGCCCCGGGGGCCATCTCCAGCGCGAACCGGAGCAAGTCACCGCCCTGGCGGCCGGGCACGGACGCGTCCGCCACCCGATCCACCCCGCCGGACACGGCCGGAAGGCCCGCCAGGTCCCCCCGGATGTCCTTCAAGGCCCCGCGAGCCGCCTGAACCGACTCATCCGAAACCACCAGCGAGGAGACCGCTACCTCAACCGACCAGGTGCCCATTGTTCCTCCGCACTCCGCACCGCGACCCCTCCGGTGTCGCCGAAGGCAACGATATTGGCCAACTCACCTCCATGGAGCGGCATTTCATGAGCCCCTCGATAGAACTCGTCATCTTCGACTGCGACGGCGTCCTGGTCGACAGCGAACGCCTCGCGGTACGCGTCGACTCCGCACTGATCACACAACTCGGCTGGGCCCTGACCCCACAGGACATCGCGCAGCGCTTCGTCGGCCACTCCAGGCAGTACATGCGCGAACAGATCGAGCAGCACCTCGGTCGCCGACTGCCGGACGACTGGCAGGTCCCGTTCGAGGAGGCCTACTGGGCCCTGGTGGAGGCGGAACTCACCGCTGTCGACGGCGTCAAGGACGTCATCGAGCAGCTCACCACCCCCTACTGCGTCGCCTCCAACGGCAGTCACCGCAAAATGACCCGGTCCCTGCGCCGCGCCGGTCTCCTGCACCTGTTCACCGGGCGACTCTTCAGCGCGGACGACGTGGCGCGTCCCAAACCCGCACCCGACCTCCACCTCTGGGCAGCAGCCCAGATGGGCGCCGCCCCCGAGCACTGCGTGGTCATTGAAGACAGCCCCTTCGGGCTTCGTGCCGCCCGCGCCGCCGGCATGCGCACCTTCGGCTTCACCGGCGGGGTGAACTCCGCCGAACAACTAGCCGGCCCAGGGACCACCCTTTTCCACGCCATGCATGAACTACCCGACCTGCTCGGAGCAGAAGCCACCGTCAAGTCCTGCTGACGAGTGCCTGGACCCGAGAGCAGGATGCGGCCGGCGAGCTGCCGCCGCCTGCGCCACCTGAGGCAGTGACCGACCTCGAGGCCGCCGTGGGGGCATCCGATGCCGCCCCGCCTCAAGCGGATCTGTCTCGAAGTCGCCGACGGGAGCTCGGCCGCTGGGGGAGGCTTTGTCCCTCACCGATACGACGTACAGCTTCAGCGACAGTCGTCGGCTGCTGGAGGGGTACGTGGGCCGGCGCGGAACAAGACGGACATGCTCTGTTCCCCGAAGACCTCACACCGGCCGAACATCTCTGCGGGCGGCTGGACGGACACTCGGACTTTCCGATGGCGCCCGCTGGTCCGGTCCGTACACTGCCGGGGGCGGGGAGGAGGACACCGGGAGAGATCGTCCCCATACCCTCGACACGACCTGCAGGCCAGCTGCCCGGTCAGCCGAGCAGCAGGGTGTCGAGCCAGTCGAACGTGCGCTGGTGGAACAGGAACATCGCACCCTCGTGGCAATGCTCGCCTGCGCCTTCGTCCTCACGGAAGCAGATCAGCTCCTTCTGGCAGGTCAACTCGCCGAACAGACGCTGCGGCTGCCCCTTGAAGAACTGGTCGTTCTCGGCTTCGAGTACGAGTGTCGGGCAGGTGATGCGGTCGGCGATACCCGCCATGGTGTACGCCTCGGTTGCCTTGACCAGCTCGTCGATGTCGGACACTCCGAAGGTCCACCGGCCGTTGCGCACCACCCATCGCACCATGGTGTCCTGCGCCATCAGCGCTTCCATGCCGCCGGGGACAGAAGCGGCACGGGCTGCGGTTGCGGCGATGACTTCGTGGAAGTCGTAGACGCCGTCGTACAGCACGCATGCGGCGAGGCGGTGCTCGATGGCGGCCGCCCTCGCAGCGAGATAGCCGCCGAGGCTCATGCCGATCAGCACGAGTCGCTCGGCGTCCACCTCGGGCAGCGTGAGCGCGAAATCGACGGCCGGGGTGACCACGGCCTCCCAGTCCGGCCGGAAGTGCAGGCCCTGCTCGCGGACGGTGCTGCCCTGGCCGGGACCGTCGAACGCGATGACGTTGTAGCCGCGCCGCAGCGCGCCTGCGGCCAGCGCAAAGTAGTCCTCCTCGAGGGTGGAGTCGTACCCGCCGTGGAAGAGCACGGTCGGGCGCGGGGTGCCCGAATCGTCGGCGAGGAACAGATAGCCGGGAAGCGTGGTGTCCTCGTACGGGATGCGCAGGGCGCGGGCCGGGGTGTCGAGCAGGGCGGCCGCGTCGGCGAACGTCTGCTGCGAGGCCTTGGCGAGCCGCGCCGACTCGGCGTCGGCGGCGGGATCCTCGCGGCGGTAGAAGTCGGCGGTCCGGTAGTAGTTGGACGCGCGCAGCAGCGCCTCTCGGGCACTGACTCGGTGACCAGCGGCCAGCGCGTCCCGGCCGATGCGCTCGATGCGCGCCGCCGTCGCGGCCCACTGGGACGACCAGGCCTCCTCGTCTCCCTCTGGGATCTGCCGGCAGGTGACGAGGACCTCGCCTAGGTCGGCGCCGCCATAGGCGGCATAGCCCGCGGCACGCAGTGCCTCGAAGGAGAAGGACTCGTCGTCATAGAGGAATTTCATCATCGACTCCTTTCCATCTATGGAACGCAACTGCAGCGTTCCGTCACGCTCAAAGCAACCGAAACAGCGAGGATAGCCAACGGGTTCGGAAGACGTTCGTGATCGCGCCATGGCCGAGTGGCATGAAAAGCCTTCATCCGGCACACCGCGAAGCTGCGGGTGGTCACGGCGGACTACTCTCCCCTTGGTGTCGGGTGGCTACGGAAGACGGCGGTGGCCGCAGCCGAGGCCCGGGCGAACTGGGTGGTGTACGGGGCGAAGTGGCCGCCGGGAAGCATCACCAGCTGCTTCGGTTCCAGCGCCCGGTCGTAGGCGGCGAGCCCGGTGTCGGTGAGGGTGACGGTGTCCTGCTCACCGACGATCACGAGCAGCGGTGTCGGGAGACGCGGTGGATGAGGACACCCGGTTCGTACATGCGCGCGTTGCGGGTGGAGCGGACGGTGACGGTGTTGTCCCAGCGCGTTCCTAGTGTGCCGCCAGTCTGTGATCTGCTTCGAGAAAGGTCGACAAGCGATGGACTCCTGTCGACCAGCACACCTCAGCCAGTCGGGCATCCAACCGCCAAGACCGCAGACTCGGCGAACCTGTGCGGCACGGCACCAGGCGTCGCGAGAGGGAACGCGGGCTGCGAGTTCGGCGGCGAAGTGGGCGGTCTGGGTGCGCCTCCGAAAGCGTGAACAGCGGCAGGCGCGGCCCGTACAGTTCTGGCATACCGAATGCGGGATCGAGCAGTGCGACCACGCGGGGTGCAACGCACACCAGCCGTGCCGGTTACGTCCGCGGCCAGCCCCTGATCCTGCCTCCACCGCCGCAGAACCTCAGGCTGAAACCGTCGGTTATCCGTGCCTTAAGCGGTGTGTAACGGAGCCTTAGAACCCCAACTTCTTTGCGAATCAATCGCGTTACCGAAAGTAACACGTTGTACAACAGTGCGGCGGGTTTCCAAAAGCGACCCGTGTCACCATGACCGATCCGCCGAGAGGACTCGCATGCCGATAAGGCACGGACGACAAAGAAGCCCGTAGCCGGAGCCGCCCGGCGAACTCCTGACGGCTGCGGTCACGTACAGACGCACAGTGACCGTGATGACCAAGGGCCGCGGTCCGTGCACAGGTTCGGCACGCCGCCGTATAGACCTGTCCGCCGGTGCCGTCAGCGCTCTCGGGGAGCACCTTGTGGTGGACCCCGAATGTCTCAGCGCGTGCTCCGGTTTCTGGGTGCCCTGCTTGGCCGCACACCGGAGCGGTCCGCCCACTGACGTCCGCATTCCCCATCCGAGAGGAAGACACCATGCGCTCACACCTGAAGTTATCAATCGCCGTCACCGCGGCGACACTCGCCACAGCCCTCGCTGCCCCTGTTGCCTCGGCACACACCGCCTCCACCCCTTCCCAGCGTTCGGGCAACCATGGAAGCCGGCCGTCGGACAGCCAGAACATCAACGTCCACGTGACGTCCTACGGCTACAACGACAACGACGACGGCAATGGCCACTACGGTACTGCGCAGATCGCCTACCCCCAGATACACAACGAGGCGACCGAAGACCTGGGCACCTACGACCACCCCGCCACCTTCGCCACCGACCCCGGCGAATTCGCCCCCGGTACTCGCATCTACGTCCCGTACCTCCAGAAGTACTTCATCATGGAGGACGGTTGTGCGGAGTGCAGTTCGGACTGGCACAACGGCGTGTACCACGTCGACCTGTGGATGGGCCCCGCCAGCACGCAGCCGGAGCCCGCTCTCGGCAATTGCGAAGGTTCGGTCACCCAGGACTCCGGCATCATCGTCAACCCTGATCCCGGCCTGCCGGTCGACACCACCCCGATGTTCTCCAACGGACTGTGCACGGTCGTCCACCACTGAGCCGTCCCTGAGCGGCCTGGCTCGTCGGCGTCCGGTCGCCGTCGGCAGCCGACGAACGCACACGCCCTCGCATCCGCACACCAGGTCAGGCACACCGTGCCGGAGCACGCCGCCCCAGGCTCAAGTCATGCCCGTGGAGGGCGGTCCCATTCCTTTCGAATCCCAGTCCGACAAGGCAACCATGAACACTCGCATCCCCAGACCCGCTCTTGCCGCGCTTCTGCCACTCACCGCCACCGCCATGCTGGTCGCGAACGAACAGCCGGCCAATGCCACGGCGGCGACGCCGGCGTGGCCCGCGCACTTCGCGGCCCCCTACCTCCAGATCGGCCCCGGCACCGCCGGTGACATGGCCGACGACATGGCCACCACCGGTCTGAGGCATTACACGCTGGCTTTCCTCATCCCCCAGGATGGCTGCACGGCCAAATGGGAATTCAACGGTGACCCCGTCGGCGCCTTCAGTTCGGAAATCAACGCACTCAAGGCCAACGGCGGAGACGTCATCATCTCCTTCGGCGGAGCCGCCGGCGGCGAACTCGCCCAGACCTGCACCTCCGTCTCCGACCTAACCGCCGCCTACGCCAACATCGTCAACACGTATGGCGTCACCCGGCTCGACTTCGACATCGAAGGCGCGACCCTCGACGACACCGCAGCCAACACCCGCCGCAACCAGGCGCTCGCCGCGCTTCAGGCACAAAACCCCTCGGTCCAGGTGGACTACACGCTCGCGGTCGCCCCCGACGGCCTGCCCTCCGCACAGACCCAACTCCTCCAGGACGCCAAGAACAACGGGGTCAACGTCAGCACCGTCAACCTCATGACCATGGACTTCGGCGACGGGCACAACGCGCTCGCCGACGCCGAATCGGCCGCACAGGCAACCGCCCAGCAACTCGCCAATATCTACGGCGTTTCCAACTCACAGGCGTACCAGATGATGGGCCTGACGCCGATCGCCGGCAAGAACGACGACGACGAAATCTTCTCCCAGTCCGACGCGGTTGCGCTGGAGAACTTCGCCGCCTCCAACGGAGTCCAGGAACTGTCCTTCTGGGAAGTCGACGGATACGACAAGCCCACCGGCTACGCCTACTCCAACACCTTCAACCAGATCAGCACCGCCCAGGGACCCAATGTGGGCGCACGGACACCACGCACAGCACACTGACACCGGCTGAACAAGGAGGAGAAGGTCTTCCGAGACCTCCTGAGCCGGCGCATTGCACCGGCTCAGGCATCCACCCCGAACTGGCGCGAAAATTGCCATGGGCGCGGATGCCGGAGGCGGCCTCGCTGAGCGGGTAGGCGCACCCGCTCCCGCTTCTCCTGCTCCCTGGGCGTCCGTCCGCCCCCCCACGCGTGGACCGCATGACCACGTCGTACCGCGATGATCAAGAACCGTCACGGCCTGGGGGGTCTCCACGAGTTCAACCTGAGTATCCGACCACGGGCGGCTGCGCACCACCGGCGGCCTCGTATGTCGGGCACCCCGAGGGCAGCGGCGCGTGTGCTCCTGACGTCGCCGACCTCGGGATGTGAGTGGTGACGAACGCAGCCCGCAAGGTCAACTCCGTGTTGCAGTAGCCGAGTCTCACCAGCCGGTGTAGCGTCGTGATCAGCAGTCGTGGTTCCGAAGTGCCGTTCGCCCGTGATCGCAGTCACGGGCGTTTCTGCTGTTCAACGCCTCTCCGGACCAGGGCGATCACCTCCGGATCCCGCACGGTGCGGGGCCCGATACGAGTCCTCTCGAAGGAGACAGGCACATGGCTACAGGCACTGTGAAGTGGTTCAACGCGGAAAAGGGCTTCGGCTTCATCGAGCAGGACGGTGGTGGCCCGGACGTCTTCGCCCACTACTCGAACATCGACGCCCAGGGTTTCCGGGAGCTGCAGGAAGGCCAGAAGGTGACGTTCGACATCACGCAGGGCCAGAAGGGCCCCCAGGCGGAGCACATCCGGCCCGCCTGACGACGCACGAAGAAGCCCCGGCCGGTGCGTCCACCGGCGGGGTATGTGTCGGCCGCCGCCCCGCCTCCAGACCTGCGTGATCCGGACGGTGGGGCGTCGCTCCGTACGGGCCGGCTACTTTCTTGCTGTCCCGCCGAGAGCGTGCTCGAGACCACCGGGGCCTCTGCTCGGCCCCGGTAGCCTCTGACGCGGCTTCGCGGTCAGCGCACCCTGACCGTCTCGGCGGGCGAGATCATCTGCAGGTGGAGCTTGTTCGAGTTCCCGGTCCGTCGCGTGGAGCGCCCTGCGGAACCGCAGCGTGCCACGGTGCTTCGCCCGCACCGACGTGGCGACCACGCCGCCGTGGAACACCGCACCGCGAGCGCACTTCACCGTGCGCCGGCATCCGGTGGCCTCTCGCTGCTGGACACAGAACTTCGCAAAGAGGCCGTCGTCGTTCGAGACGCACCTCTTTACGTGGGTGGACGCGCGCGCCGACCTTCATGGTGTGCGGGCTCACCTTGAAGTCATGACTGATCTTCGCCGAGCCGCCACGGCGCTCACGCGCGGCGGTCCGGGACGCCGCTGTCTCGCCAGCCGCCGCGCGTCCGGCGGCGCGCCACCGGCGTGACCGCCACCGCCTCCGCGGCCGCGCTCGAGGACGCCCGGTTGCAGCAGAACCGCGACCGCGACCGCGAGGGCCAGGCAGACGACGAACGCGGCTTCGCCGAGGTCGCAGCGTGGGAGCGCAAGTCGCATGCCCTGGGTAGGCGCGCGGATCAGCGCAGTCCGGCGAAGAGGTCGTTCTCGGGTACGGCCGCGCCGGTGGTGTCCTGGACACGTACGAAGGTCTCCACGCCCATCAACTCGGTGAACCTCTTCTGGCCCATTTTGAGGAAGAAGATGTTCTCGCCCTGGCTGGCGTGCGCGGCCAGCGCATCGAACTTCTGAGCGCCGAACGCGGCGGTGTCCACCCAGGTGGTGATCTCCTCATCTGGAAGTCCGATCTCGGCCATCGCGGCGGCCTCAGCGGGATCCGGCTCCTGCCAGTCCCCACCGAACTCCCGCATGGTCTCCCCGAATCGCTGCATCATCGAGCGGGGCGCCGTCGTCCAGTACACCTTCGGTGTCAGCGCGGTCATCGTCAGCGCCGCCATCGTGATGCGGTTGGCCTGGATGTGGTCGGGGTGGCCGTAGAAGCCGTTCTCGTCGTAGGTCACGACCACATCGGGTTGGTAGCGCCGCAAGAGTTCCGCCAGGCGGGCAGCGCCCTCCTCGACGGGGGTCTTCCAGAAGGATCCGGGGGCGTCGTTGGCCGGCCAGCCCATCATCCCGGAGTCGGCGTAACCCAGCATCTCCAGATGACTGACCTTCAGGACGTCACAGCTCGCCTCGAGTTCTTGACGCCGCATCAAGGCGACGGCCGCCGGATCGTGCCCGGGATCGCCCGGCTTGACACCCCCCGGTCCGTCACCGCAACTGCCGTCTGTACATGTCACGAGCACCGTGCGGATGCCCTCCGCCGCGTACCGCGCGAGGACACCTCCCGTTCCGGTGGCCTCATCGTCGGGGTGGGCGTGCACCGCCATGAGCGTCAAGGGCCAGTCATTCATGAAACAGTCCTCCTGTGTGAAAACCTCGATCCGAGTCCGCGGCGGGCGTACCACGGACCCGGGGTCCCGGACAGCGTGCGGGCGGACGGCTTTTTGGTCTCCTGTTTCCCGCCCCGCGCGGCGCCGGTCCCTCGCCAGTGCAACAGTGCCGGCCCTACCGGCTGTTCCCGCCGCGCACGGGAACACCCCTGGGCCTTGGTGCTCGTTCCGGTGCATTTCGCGTCCGGACTTGCGACTGTGGGAACCCAGGCGCCGATGTTCAGCGGTGACCGCAAGAATCCACGCATGACCGACACCACTCAGGTCCCCGCAGAGGGGCGGACGACCTGGCCCGGCTCCTGGCGGCCGTGCGTCGTCTGAGGGCCCCGAGGGCGAAGGGTCTCTGCCAGATAGCGCACGGGCGAAGCCTAGAGGGCCGCTGGCGATATACGTGACTCTCATAACTGGGTGAGTCATAGCTGGGCAAGCATGCGGTCGGAGCTGTTCGAACGAGGCCCTGCCGTGCACGGCTCGCTTGAGCATTTTCAGCCGGTTCACATGCCCTTCGACCATCCCGGAGGGACCGTGACCCTCGTCGCGGCGACCGCCACTGACCTGAGGGAGGACGGCGCCGGCTCATAGGCCGCCTCGACAGCGCGCAGGTCGCCTCCTCCTGGTGCGGAGGAGGCGACCTGCGGTGTGTGGCGGGCTACTTGAACCAGTAGCGGACGCCGTGGTGGTGGGAGCAGGTGCCCTGCGAGTGCCGCGAGTAGGACAGTGAGGCGTCCACGCACTTGGCGGTCTCGTACTTGTCCTTGGGCTTTTGGTGGTGCGTCCAGCCGCACACGCCGGTGGTGTGCTGGATGCAGTGGTGAGCGGTGTTGGTCGACGGCAAGGTCGCCGCGAACGCGGCCGGTGCGCTGAAGAAGACACCGGCCAGGGCGACAGCCACGGCTGGGACGGCAAGACGAGCGCGCAAAGGAACCCCCCTTTGGAGTCGAGCAAGTGCAGCGGGACTCTATCCGGGTTTCAACCGTCTACGTAACGTTTTGGATTGTCGGACCCGGCGGCCGGCCGGTTGTTACTGACTTCTCCGTTCAGTCGCCGGGGTGGTTGACGGCCCGGTCTGGGCGAGGCCTCCCTCGATGAGGTATGGCTGACGTGGATGCGGGGCATGCCGCTGCGAACGGCCCTGACGAGGTGGTCATGGTCGGCGAAAACCACGTTGGCAGTGGACCGCGCGCACTGGTCCTGGTCATGCTCACCTCCGCCGTCCGAGGGGGCGGAGGATGCCGAAGGCCAGGAGGCGTGCATCGCGCCGTCGCTCCGGGCGCCTCGGCCGTACGGCGGGCAGAAAGCTGCCTACCAGCACGATCAGCGTCAGGGCGAGCAGTGCGGACCCCGCTTGCTCCGCCGCCGGACGCAGTCCGGCGGGGCGGGGGCGGCACGGCACGGCACGCTTGGCGCCCGGGAATCACGACCACGACATCGACGCGCAACCGTGTCGCCGCCACTGACCAATCCAGGCGCAACCTCAGAACCCGGGCGTGTCCTGCAGCTGGCGTATATGTCGGAAAAGCCTACTGAGAGGGTCGTTTTTCTGCCACGATTGCCCCGCGTTGCCCGGACTTCGGCAGGCCAACGGACGGGTACAGAGCGGGGGAGGCTCTGGTGGGGGCGGAAAATCTGGAACGCGCTGTCGCGGAGGCGATCGAACGGAGCCGTCCGGTCGCGGCGGATCTGCGACGCGAGATCAACGGGCTCGTCGGCGGGCTCATGCAGGGCGTCGGGCACGACCTGTCCGGCGGGTCGGCCGGGTCCGCGCCGCCCGCCTCCGGCGCGTCGTCCCCGCCCGGCGCCGATGGGCTCCGCGCGTACGCCGACGACGTAGTGCGGGCCGTCGTCCGCGAATTGGAGGAGCTGACGAAGCGCCGGCTCGGTGACGAACTCGGGACGTTCAACCTCGTCCTGTTCGGCCGCACCGGTACGGGCAAGAGCAGCCTGACCGAGGCGCTGACCCAGGGTTTCGGCTGCTCGATCTCTCCTGACGGCGCGTCCGACTGGACCACCGGCGTCGCTCCGGGCCAGTGGCGCGGCTGCCGCGTCGTCGACACCCCGGGCACCAACGGCTGGGGGCGGACGAAGTCGCGCTCGGAGCTGGAGGAGACCGCCCGGGAGACACTGGTCTCCGCGGATGTGGTGATCCTCTGCTTCGACAGCCAGAGCCAGCAGGAGGGGGAGTTCGCCAAGGTGGCCGACTGGGTCGCCGACTACGGCAAGCCGGTGGTCGCCTTCCTCAACAACCGCAGCTCGATGTGGCGCTTCCCCACCCGGGTGCCCCAGCAGGAGATCCGCCGCAGGCTCTCCCGCTCCGTCGCCGAGCACGCCGAGAACATCCGAGACGAACTCGCCCGTATCGGCCTGCACGACGTCCCGGTCGTGGCTCTCAACGCCAAGCGGGCGGTGTTCGCCCGCGCCTCCCTGCCCTACCAGGGGCCCGACGCCGACAGCCTGTCGAAGCACCGGGCCGAGGCGGGTTCCATCGACGTCCTCCTCGACTGGTCGAACCTGCCGGTCCTCGAATCCCTGCTCGCCACGGCCCTCGGCCGGGACGCGGTCGGTCTCCGGCTCGGCGCGCTGGTGTCCCAGATCGGCGGTGCCTGCCGGAATGCGGACGACAGGCTCCGGGTGCACGTCGAGGAGCCCGCCCTCCGGCTCGCCGAGCAGACGGAGATCCGCATCGAAGGCCTTGCCATCCGGCAGGTACGGGCCGCGCGCCTCACCGACCGGGTGGTCGAGTTCCTCGACCGCGGACTGGGGAGGGCACGGCGCAACGGCGACCCGGAGGAGCGCAAGGCGCTCGCCGAGCGCCTCGACCGATGGACGGAGGACCCGGGCCTGCAGGCGGTCGTCGAGCAGTGGTGGGCCGAGTCGGCCGACGAGATCACGGTCTGGTGGCGGCGCACCGCCCACTCCTTCCGCCGCCGCCTGGGATCCAAGGCGTTCGCCCGGACGGTCCCGGAGACCGGGGTCGTGGGGGACCTCCGCTTTCTGAACGGCCACCCGCGCCGCGAGCGCCGCAGGAAGGCAGCCCAGGGGTTCGGCCGGGTGGGGGCGCTGATCGGGAAGGCCGCCGACGGCCCGGTGATCGCCCGGGTGGCGACGTGGTTCGGCCGGAGCCTGGAGCCGGCCTCGCTCGCACGCGGGGCGGTGCTGATGGCGAGGACGGGAATGGTCCTGTCGGTGGCCGGCAGCGTCGTTGACGTCTACACCCTGGTCCGCAATGTGAAGGAGGACCAGGAACTGGCCCGGGGCCGGCTGGCGGTGTCGGTGACCCTGCGGGAGTCCGGCGCCCGGTGGGCCGAGGTGATCACGGACGGAACCGAGGACGAGCCCGGCCTGCTGTCCGGGCTCGACGACGACTGCGAGGAACTGAGCGCCCGCGTCAAGGAGACCGACGAGCGCGCGGCCGTGTACACCCGGACCACGGACGCGCTGCGGGACAGGATCGGCACCATCCGGGAAGTGATCGCCGACGCGCTCGCCCACCTGGGCCACGAGCCCGTCGGCCACTCGGCACGGCAGCACACGGAGGGGGAGCGATGAGCGAGACCGAGACCGAGAGCGGGACCCCGCCCGTCAACGGGGGGAAACCAGCGGCACCGGGGAGTGGATCGACCGGATCCGCGCCGCGGTGCGCACCGTCGCCGGGAAGGGCGTCACGGACGAGGTCACGGCCCTGTGGGACGAGTTCAGGGACACCACGGCCGTGAGGGTGACCGTCTACGGCCCCTACGACTCCGGCAAGTCGAGCCTGGTCAAGCGCCTGCTGGTGGAGGACGGGACGGCCGTGCCGGAGAGCACAGCCTCGACCTCGTCCTGCGCGACCTGCGCGGTCAGGTCCGCTGGGTGGTCCGCAGCCTGTACCAGGGCCACCTGGAGAAGAACTTGGGCATGTCGCTCGACCGGGCCGTGGCGGAACTGGGACAGGTGGAGAGGCTCGCCGGCCAGCGGCGCAAGCTCCGTTACTACTACCGCAGCGGCGTCGGGTTCGCCGACGCCAAGCACGTCGCGCAGGCGCGGGCCTCGCTCCAGCGGATGAAGATCTTCGACGCGGTGCTTCCTTCCGTGCTCGAACTCGGCACCCTCGTCTTCCGTGAGATCCAGGGCGCCCGCCTGGAGGCCCGGGAGGCGGAGCGGCGCAGCGAACTCCGCGGCAGGCTCGGCAAGACAGCCGACACGATCGTGGACCGCGTGCTCGGCGCCGACGAGGACCGCCCGGACTTCGGCTGGAGCACGGCGATCGCGGAGGTCCGGACCGGTCTCGAGGAACTGGCCCGGCCGCTGCGGTCGATGACGGACGTCCTCGACGCGCGCGGGAAGGAACTGGAGGCCGGAGCGGCCGATCTGAGCACCCTGCTGGAGCGGGCCCCGGCACGCGCGCACACGGCGTGGGACGGGCGGGTAGGACCGGAGGAGGAAGGGGGAGGCCGATGACACCGGGGGAAGCGGGACGGGACGGCCCGGAGGGATACGAGACCGCCTGGCGCGTGGTGCGCTCGCTGCGCCGGGTGCCGGAGTGGCGGCTCACCCCGGCGCAGTGGGAGGCGGTCGGCGCCGCGGTACGGGACATCGCCGGGCTCTGGCACAGGGAGGACCGGCGGGGCCTGCGGGCGGCGGTGGGCCGGCTGGAACTGGCCGGGCCCCGGATGGTGGTGACCAGACACCAGGACGAACCCCTGCGGCCCCCGCCGGTGGGGCTTCCGGAGGAGCTGAACGAACTGGTGACCTGCATCGTGGCGGAGGCCGGCGAGCCCAGCGGGACCGGTGTCGCGTCGCCGGGCGGCGGTGCGGAGACGGACGGACGGTGAACCGTTGACCGCCGTGGTGCTGCGCCAGGCCCTGCTCGACCACGAGTTCTTCCACGTCGGGCCACGCGGCCTGGAGGAACGGGCGGCCACCGGGGTGCGGGGAGCGTGGGACGAGTGCGGACGGTCGGGCATGGACCGGCCGGTGTCCGGCGTGCCGTCGACCGACATGGCGCCGCTGCCCGGCGGGCCCGCCGGCGGCTACCGGGTGCTGGCCGCCCGGCAACAGGAGGGCGACGGCATCCGGCAGGCGCTGCTGTACCAGACCCACGACGTGCTGGGCGCGGCCGTCCTGCTCGCGCCGGACGGTGACGGAACCCCCGGCGGCGAGCCCTCCTGGCGGCTGCTGGAGACCGCCCGTCCCCCGGCAGCCGCGCCCGGAGGCCTGGGCGCGGCCCGGGTGCTGCTCGGCATCACCGCGCACCCGCTGTCCACGGGGGACGACCTCGCCCGAGTGGGCGCGCTGCTGCCGGACCTGGTGGCCGGAGCGCGTCCGGGCCGGTGGCAGTACGACGGCCGGCCCACCGGCCAGGGGTTCGCCGTCTGGGAGATACCGCAGAACGCCGATCCGGCCGCCGACGCCGCTGCGGCACCGCCGAGACGCCGTCTGGTGGTGCTCGCCCCCGTCGCCCTGGAACGGGAACTGGACGCCTGGGCCTGGCACAGCCGCGACCGGCTCGCCCCACTGACCCGGTACCTGCTGCACGCGGCGAAACTCCGCTACCAGGCGGCGGTGTTCGACGCGAGCCGGCACCGCGAGCTGCGCCGCCGGGTGGAGGAGGCCACCGACCGGGCGCGGACCGCCTCCCGGCTGCTGCGAGGCAATCCCCGGACCGCGCTGCGGGAGGCGCTCGACACCCGCGCCGTGCTGGTCGGCCTGCGCACCGACACCGACGGGCTGATCACCGCCGCCGCCCGGCTGCGGGTGATGAGCCGCACGGTACGGATCGCCCGCGCCAATCTGGCCGCGGCCGTGGCGGGCGGGGCGGTCGTGCTCCTGCCGGGTGCCGGCGA
>NZ_JBEPBF010000171.1:0-18420 GCF_040298985.1 Streptomyces sp. NPDC001093
CGGCTCGCCCTCGCCCCGCGTACGGGGTCCCGTGGGCGCCTCCCGGGTGACGAGCCGCGGCCGGGGCGGGGGAGCGGCGCGCACCGCCCGACGGGGCTGCTCGCCGGCGGAACCGAAGTAGGCGGCGAACACCCGCTCGTACCGCTCCAGATCGTCGTGCCCGCCGCACAGCGTCGCCCGCCCCGCCCAGTACACGTCCGCCCGCACCCCCGGCCGCAGGGCGGCCACGGCCCGCAGGAAGGCGTGCAGACGCTCGGTGCTCGCCCCGACACCGGCCGCGCGCACCGCCCGCACGAAGCCGACCAGCACGGCGTCGGCCCCGAGGGGCTGCGCGTCTGCTCCGAGGCGTGCGGCGGCGGTGCCGAGGCGTTCGGCGTCCCTCTGGTGCCGTACGGCGTCCGGCCCCCGCGGCCGGTCCGTCCCGTTCCCGGTCGTGCCCACCGCCCTCACCCGCCCCGGGCCGCGAGGACCGCCGCGAGATCGAGCCCCCGTGCCCGGTCCGCGTCCTCCCGGTACTTCAGTACGGAGCCCAGCGTCGCCACCGCCAGCTCGGCGTCCACCTCGCTCGCCCCCAGCGCGTCCAGGGCCTCGGCCCAGTCGAGGGTCTCGGCCACCCCGGGCGGTTTGAGGAGGTCCGCGCCCCGCAGCGCCTGCACCAGCGCCGTGACCTGCTCGGCCAGCCGCGCCGACACCTGAGGCAACCGGCGGCGCACGATGGCCAGTTCGCGCGCGAAGGAGGGGTGGTCGAACCAGTGGTACAGGCACCGCCGTTTCAGCGCGTCGTGCACCTCGCGGGTGCGGTTCGAGGTCAGCACGGCCACCGGCGGATGCTCGGCGCGCAGCGTGCCCAGCTCCGGGATGGTCACGGAGTACTCGGACAGCAGCTCCAGCAGGAACGCCTCGAACTCGTCGTCGGCCCGGTCGATCTCGTCCACCAGCAGCACCGACGGCTGGGTCTGCAGGGCCTGGAGCAGCGGCCGGGCGATGAGGAAACGGCGGTCGTACAGCTCGCTCTCCAGCCGGTCCGCGTCCGTGACCCCGGCCGCCTCGGCGGCCCGCAGGTGCAGCAGCTGGCGCGGGAAGTCCCAGTCGTACAGGGCCTGCGAGGCGTCGATGCCCTCGTGGCACTGCAGCCGGATCAGCGGCGCGCCGAGCGCCTCGGCGAGGGCGGAGGCGAGCGCGGTCTTGCCCACGCCCGCGTCGCCCTCGCAGAACAGCGGCCGGTGCAGCCTCAGGGCCAGGAAGCAGGTGACGGCCAGCCCTTCGTCGACGAGGTAACCCGTCTCCTCCAGGCGGGCCCGCACCCGCTCCGGGTCGTCCATCTCGATGATCGGCGCTCACCCCATTCCGGTGGCGGTCAGCACCGCCCGCCTGGTCAGCACGCGTGCCAGGTGCCGCCGGTACTCGGGCGAGGCGGACAGATCCTGCGCCGGCCGGGTCCCTTCCGCCGCCGCCCGGGCGGCCCGGGCCACGGCCTGCGGCCCGTCGGCGCCCGCCAGCGCCTCCTCGGCCGCGGTCGCCCTGAGCGGGGTCGCCCCCATGTTGGTCAGCCCGACACGTGCCTCGGCGATCCGCCCTTCGTCGCTGCGCACCAGCGCGGCGACGCCGACGGTGGCCCAGGACTGGGCGACGGGGTGGAACTTCTCGTAGTGGAAGCCCCAGCCGTCCGTCTTCGGGATGCGCACCTCCAGCAGCAGTTCGTCGTCGGCGAGCGCCGACTGCAGGTAGTCCACGAAGAACTCGCGCGCGGCGATGGTCCGGCGCCCGGCGGGACCGGCCACGACCAGTTCGGCGTCCAGGGCGAGGGCCACGGCGGGCAGGTCACCGGCCGGGTCGGCGTGGGCGAGCGAGCCGCCGAGGGTGCCCCGGTGGCGGACGGCCGGGTCGGCCACCGTGGCGGTCGCCTCCGCCAGCAGCCCGGCGTGCCGGCGCACCAGCGGGTCGTGCACCACCTCGTGGTGCGTGGTCATCGCACCGATGACGAGCGTGTCACCGTCCTCCCGCACTCCGCGCAGCTCGGGGATCCGGCCCACGTCCACGAGCAGTTCCGGGAAGGCCAGCCGCAGCCGCAGCAGCGGCACCAGGCTCTGCCCGCCGGCCAGCACCTTCGCCTCCTCGCCCGCGCCGGCGAGCGCGCGTACCGCCTCCGCGACGCTGTCCGGACGGGTGTACTCGAACGCGGGGGGAATCATGCCGAGCCCTCCTCACCCGGCTGACCGTGCTGACCCGGCTCGCCCGACCGGGCCGCCCGGCCGGACTGCCCGGACCGGGCGGGACCCGTGCCGCCGGTCCCGCCGGCCGTACCGGAGCGCGCCTCCTGGATCGCCTGCCACACCCGGTGCGGTGAACACGGCATCCGCACGTCCCGCACCCCGAGCGGCCTGAGCGCGTCCACAACGGCGTTGACCACGGCGGGTGTCGACGCGATCGTCCCCGCCTCGCCCACGCCCTTGACACCGAGGGCGTTCGAGGCCGCCGGTGTCTCCGTCCGGTCGGTGACGAAGTCGGGCAGGTCGGCCGCCGACGGCACGAGGTAGTCGGCCAGGGTGCCGGACACCAGGTTGCCGTCGTCGTCGTACACGGCCTCCTCGTACAGCGCCTGCGCGATGCCCTGCGCGAGCCCGCCGTGCACCTGGCCCTCGACGATCATCGGGTTGACGACCCGGCCGACGTCGTCGACGCAGACGTACGACCTGATGAGCGTCCGCCCGGTCTCCGTGTCCACCTCGACCGCGCACAGGTGGGTGCCGTGCGGGTAGGAGAAGTTCTCCGGGTCCACCACATGCTCGGCGTTGATGGTGGGCTCGAGGCCGTCGGGCAGGTCGTGGTTGGTGAACGTCTCGAAGGCGATCTCCTGGATGGTCCTGCGGGCCTCCGGTGAGCCCTTCACGGAGAACACGCCGTCGCTGAACTCCAGGTCCTGCTCGCTGGCCTCCAGCAGATGGGCGGCGACCTTCCGCGCCTTCTCGACGACCGTCCTCGCGGCCCGGTGCACGGCCTCGCCGCCGACGGCCAGCGACCGCGATCCGTAGGTGTCCATGCCCTGCGGGGCCGCCCTGGTGTCGCCGTGCACCACCTCGACGTCCTCGAAGGGCACGCCGAGCACGTCGGCCGCGATCTGGCTCCAGCAGGTCTCGTGGCCCTGCCCGTGCGGGCTGGTGCCGGTGACGACCTCGACCTTGCCGGTGGGCAGCATGCGGATGCTCGCCGCCTCCCAGCCGCCGGCGCCGTACCTGAGGTCGCGCAGCACCCGGCTCGGCGCGAGCCCGCACATCTCGGTGTACGTCGACACGCCGATGCCGAGCCGCACCGGATCGCCGCGCTCGTTGCGCCCCCGCTGCTCGGCGCGCAGGTCGTCGTACCCGAACAGGGCGAGCGCCTTGTCGGTGGCCGCCTCGTAGTTGCCGCTGTCGTAGGTCAGCCCGGCGATCGAGGTGTACGGGAACTCGTCGTGCCGGATCCAGTTCCGGCGCCTCAACTCCAACGGATCCAGGCCGAGTTCGGCGGCCAGCTCGTCCATGGTCCGCTCGATGGCGAAGGTCGCCTCGGGGCGCCCGGCGCCGCGGTAGGCGTCGGTGGGCGTGCGGGTGGTGAAGACCCCGGTGCAGGTGAACTCGTAGGCGTCCATCTTGTAGATCGCCGGGTACATGAAGGCGCCGAGGATCGGGATGCCGGGGGTGACGAGCATCAGGTAGGCGCCCATGTCGGCGAGCAGGCCGACCTTCAGGCCGAGCACCTTTCCCTCGCGGGTGGCGGCCACCTCGACGTCCTGGATCATGCCGCGGCCGTGGTGGGTGGCGAGCGCGCCCTCGGAACGGGACTCGGTCCACTTCACCGGCCGGCCGAGCTTGCGAGCGACCGCGAGCGCGAGGGCCTCCTCGCCGTACACCTGGAGCTTGGAGCCGAAGCCGCCGCCCACGTCCGGGGCGATCACCCGGAGCTTGTGCTCGGGGATGCCGGTGACCGTGGACAGCATGATCCGCAGGATGTGCGGGATCTGGGTCGCCGAGTACACGGTGTACTCGCCGGATGCGGCGATCGGGGTGACGACGACGGCGCGCGGCTCCATGGCGTTGGGGATCAGCCGCTGCTGGTGGTAGCGGCGCTCGAGCGTCACCTCGGCGCGGTCCCGCACCGCCGCGAAGCTCTCGCCGGTGGCGAGCGGCCAGGTGTAGCAGCGGTTGGTGCCCTTGCCGGTGTGGACCAGCGGGGCGCCTTCCGCCAGCGCCGCCTCCAGGTCGAGGACCGGGGGCAGCGGGTCGTAGTCGACCTCGATCGCCTCCAGGGCGTCGGCGGCCGCGTACCGGTCGCGGGCCACCACGACCGCGACCGGGTCGCCCGCGTAGCGGACCTCGTCGACGGCGACCGGCGGGTGGTCGGGCAGCACGATGTCCTCGGTCACCGGCCAGGCGCAGGGCAGCGAGCCCAGCCCCTCGGCGAGGTCGGCGCCGCAGAACGCCGCGACGACACCGGGGTATTCGAGGGCCGGGGAGACGTCGACGCGGGTGACGCGGGCGTGGGCCATCGGGCTGCGCAGGATCGCCAGGTGCAGCAGTCCGGCCACCTGGATGTTGTCGGTCCAGTTGGTCTGGCCGGTGATCAGCCGGGCGTCCTCCTTGCGCAGCCGACGGCGTCCGACCTCGCGTTCGACGGCCTGGCCGGTCATGCCGTGACCTCCTCGGCAGCCGCATGAGCCGGTTGCCCGGACGCGGCGAGCACCGCGCGGACGATGTTCTGGTAACCGGTGCAGCGGCAGAGGTTGCCCTCCAGGCCCTTCCGGACCTCGTCCGCGTCGGGGTGCGGGTTCTCGCGCAGCAGATCGCGCGCGGCCATGATCATGCCCGGCGTGCAGTAGCCGCACTGGAGGCCGTGCTGTTCGTGGAAGGCGCGCTGGAGCGCCGTCCACTCGCCGTCCCGGGCGAGCCCCTGGATCGTCGTCACCGCGCAGCCGTCCGCCTGCACGGCGAGCACCGAGCAGCTCTTCACGCTGGCTCCGTCCAGGTCGACCGTGCAGGTGCCGCAGTTGGAGGTGTCGCAGCCGATCGTGGTGCCGGTGAGGCCGAGGCGGTCACGCAGGTAGTGGGCCAGGAGGAGACGGGGCTCCACGTCGTCCTCGTACGTCGTGCCGTCCACGTTCACCGAGATGTGGGTCATGGGCCCTCCAGACCGTGCGGGAGAGGGTCTTCAGCCAGGGATTTTCAGCCGTCGGACGTGATGTACGTCACCCTACGACCGCGCCCTGGTCACGGCGAGTGCTGTGGCGGGGCATTTGTTGAGCGTTAACTCATTGTCGCCGGGCGCCGGTGTCCGCTGCGCCGCACGGCGCCGGTCGTCACGCAGAGAGGGCCAGTCATGCGCGCTGCGTGCATGCCAGCAGGCCGTCCGCACCGCTGGTCCCGATGGGGGAGGCCGCCGCGCCCGGCACGCCCACCACCCGTCGCGCCTCCGGTTTCGGCCCGGCCGAGGCCGACCGCCGGGCATCGAGAGTGCGGCCTGGACGTGTGCTTCCGTGAGGCGGCGACCCTGGGCATCGAACGGCCGGTCGGCGCCGGTCATGCCGTGGAGTTCAACGGTCACCTCCCTGACCGATAGTCAACTTACTGAAGAGTCAGAAGGTATTGACGCCGCCCGGACCCCACCGGACTGTGGTGGACATGCCGAATATCCGGGTGCGTCTGCTGGTTGTTCTGGTCGTCCTCTGCGGATTCCTGACGGTGACGGGCCACCCGCCCGCCACCGCCGCCACCCCCGCCCTCCCCGCCGACTCCCTCTGGTTCGACGGCACCCCGCTCACCGTGCAGGGCGGCCGCTTCACCGACGGCCAGGGGCGTGAGATCGTCCTGCGCGGCTACAACGTCTCCGGCGAGACCAAGCTCGAGGAGAACGGCGGGCTGCCCTTCGCCTCGGTGGCCGACGCCGAGAAGTCGGCGACCGCGCTGCGCGCCCTCGGTGGCGCGAACACCGTACGGTTCCTGCTCTCCTGGGCGCACGCCGAACCGGTGCGCGGCCAGGTGGACACCGGCTACCTGGCCGCCGTCACCGAGCAGATGCGCGCCTTCCTGGACGCCGGCATCCGCGTCTTCCCCGACTTCCACCAGGACCTGTACTCCCGCCACCTGTTCAACAGCGGCAGCTGGTACACGGGCGACGGGGCGCCCAAGTGGGCGGTGGACGCGGGGAGTTATCCGGCCGAGTCCTGCGGCATCTGCCTCTTCTGGGGCCAGAACATCACCCAGAACGCCGCCGTGCAGCAGGCGCAATACGACTTCTGGCACAACACCTACGGCCTCCAGGACGCCTTCCTCACCACCGCGCAGACGGCCATGGCCTACCTCCGACAGCACCTGAACGCCGCCGAGTTCGCGGGCATCGCGGGATTCGACCCGTACAACGAGCCCTACGCGGGCCGGTACGACTCCGGCCAGGCCTCCCGCACCTGGGAGAAGGACCTGCTGTGGCCGTTCTACGAGAAGTTCCGCGCCCGCATGGACGCCGCCGGCTGGCAGGACAGGCCCACCCTCGTGGAGCCCAACCTGTTCTGGAACGCCAACATCTCCACCCAGAAGCAGGAGGGCGGTCTGCTGGACGCGGGCACGCTCGGCCCGGGGTACGTCTTCAACACCCACTTCTACGACCAGAAGGCCATCTCCGGCATCCTGATGTGGGGCAAGGCCGCCGACGGCCAGTACGCCGCCGACTTCGCCGCCGTCCGCGACCGCGCCGCGGCCGCCGGCACCGCCGCCGTGGTCAGTGAGTTCGGCCACCCGCTGTCCGGGACGGTCTCCGACAAGGCGCCGACCGTCCTGAAGGCCATGTACCAGGCCCTCGACTCCCGTGTGCCGGGCGCGAGCTGGTGGCAGACCCCGGCCGCCTCCGGTCCGGTGCTCTCCGGCACCCAGTGGCAGTGGGACCTCTACAACGGCCGGCACCACGAGCTGATGAACGGCAACCCCGACAAGGTGCGCACCTCCGGCGACGCCTGGAACGACGAGGACCTCTCCGCCGTACGCCTGGACGACTCCGGAAACGTCATCCTCCGCCAGGACGCCCGGCTGCTGGACCGCCTCTACCCGAGCGCCACGGCCGGTACGGCCCTCGCGTTCACCTACGAGGACCGCTCCCGCGACGGCTCCACCACCCTCACCTGGAACCCGGTCCCGTCCTCGCTGCCGAACGTGGCGAAGCTGGTGGGCTCCGGCCAGTACGGATTGCTGGTGTGGCGCTCCGGAGACGGCAGCGCACCCACCGAACTGCATCTGCCGGCGTCCTTCCCCACCGCGTCCACCACCGTCGTCTCCGACCTGGGAACGGCGTACGCGCCGCCCGTCTATACCGGCGCCGCCACCCCGGTCGCCGTCGCCCCCGAGCCGGGCGGCACCGGCAGCCGCCGCCTGCTGCTCACCGACACGGACTCCGGCGCCCTGCACTACGCGCTGGTGACCAACGGGGCCACGGCGCCCTCGGCGGGCCTGCTGAGCGCGGCGGAGTCCGAGCTGGCCGGGTGGGCGGCGGCGCACTTCTGAGCCGCCGGGCAGGAGCCGTACGGCCCCGGGAGGAGTGGGGTCACCCCGGAGGCCGTACGGCGCTCAACTCCCGGTCGGACCCGTCCAGTCGGCCTGGACATGCCCCAGCCGGACGCGCTGCGGGTGGTCGCCGACCGGCACGGACAGCACCTTCTGGCCGGTGGCGAAGTCGATGGCCGTGACCTGGTCGGCGCCGGCCTCGGAGATGACGCAGTCCTTGCCGTCGCCGCTCACGGTCGCCCAGTAGGGCGTGGAGGCGGTGATCAGCGGGCCGACGTCGAAGGAGGCCCGGTCGACCACGGTGGCGTAGTTGTCCATCGTTCCGGCGACGCACAGCTTGGTGCCCTCGGGGTTCATGGAGATGCCGTGGTGGCGCGAGTCCAGCAGCCAGGTGGTGCGGTCCGGGTTCGTCGCCGGGTTCTCCGGCAGCGTCTTCACCCGGGTGATCCTGTCCGCGGCGACGTCGTACTCCAGGAAGCCGTTGAAGAACGACACCTGGAAGTACAGCTTGGACCAGTCGGGGGTGAAGGCGGCGGGCCGGACGGCGTCGGAGAAGTCCTTCAGGCCGATCGCGTCCAGCCGCTGCCGCATGTCGATCGTCCTGACCTGCTTGAACGTGGTCGCGTCGACGACGGTGATGTGCCGGTCGCCCTTGGTCCAGTCCCAGCCGGGGTCGTCGAGGGACGTGGTCACCTCGCCGATGGACATGTTCCAGATGTACGTGCCGCCGTTCGTGAAGAAGTTCTCGTGCGGCTTGTCGCCGGTGCCGAACTCACCCAGTTCCCTACCGGTGCCGATGTCGAGCACCTGCACCTTGTTCGCGGTGGACGCCGAGACGGCGACGCGGGTGCCGTCGGGTGAGACCGCCATGTGGTCGGCACGGTAACCGGCCACCGGAAAGCGCCAGTTGATCCTGTCGGTGGCCAGGTCGATGGAGACGACGTCGGCGAAGCTGGGCCGGGAGACGACCACGGACCTGCCGTCGGGCGTGGAGTACATGTCGTCCACGTACTGGTCGTGTCCCTGGCCGACCTGGTTGCGGATGGACGTGTAGTAGATCCACTTGACCGGGTCGGCGTTGATCTCGGCCAGCCGCTCCGCCTTGTCGGGGACGACGTTGATCCGGCCGATCCTCGCGAAGTCGCCGGAGGACCTGATGACGTCGGCGGTGCCGTCCCAGTTGTTGCCGACGAACAGCACCTCGCGCAGACCGGCGGAGCTGCCACTCGCGGCGGAGGCGGCGGTCGCCGGGCCGGCGGCGGTCAGGACGAGGGCGGCGGCCACGGAGCACAGGTGCCTGGTTCTGGAGGCAGGCATGACTGCTCTCTTTCCTCGGGGGAGTGTGCGGGAAATCTGAACACGGGCGCATTCACAGTGAACTTACTGAAAAGTAAGGAACGAACGGCCTTCGCGACAAGATGTGTGCACGACAAGATTGGGTGGCCGGGCGGCGGACGGAGGGGGAAACGTGACGGGCAGGCTCAAGGCGCCGACGGGCCGCTACGGCGGCAGATCGGCCGAGGAACGGCAGGCCGAGCGGCGCCGGCGATTCCTGGACGCGGCCCTGGAGCTGTTCGGCGGTGCACCCGGCTACCGCGGCACGACGGTCGCCGCCCTGAGCCAGGCCGCGGGCCTGTCGACGCGTCAGTTCTACGAGGAGTTCCGCACCCTGGAGGACGCGCTCGCCGCCCTGCACCTCCAGGTCAACGACTGGGCAGAACAGGCGGTGCTGGACGCCCTCGCCACGGCGGACGGGCTGCCGCTGGCCGAACGCGCCGGCGTGCTCTTCCGGGCCTACGCCCGCGACGTCACCTCCGACCCGCGCCGCATCCGCATCACCTTCGTGGAGATCGTCGGCGTCAGCCCCCGCCTGGAGGAGCAGCGGCTGGCCCGCCGGGCCCGCTGGATCGACCTCATCCGCGCCGAGGCGGACGCGGCCGTGGCGCGCGGGGAGGCGGCGCCCCGCGACTACCGCCTCGCCGCGACGGCCTTCGTCGGCAGCGTCAACGGCCTGCTGCACGACTGGAGCGCCGGCTGGGTGGACGCCACGCTGGACGAGGTGGTGGACGAGCTGGTCCGGTTGCTGCTGGGCATCCTGCGCCCGGAGGGCTGGCGGCTGCGGCCCGCGTGACACCGCGCTGCCCGCCCTGTCGGCCCAGGTCGGCACGGGTCCCCGCGGTTCGGCGCGCGGGATCGGCCCGGAACTGGTCTGCTGGTGCGGGGGCGGGCGCAGCCGTGCCCGGAACGCAGGACACACCGCCGGACCCAGGAGAGTGTGATGAGTACCTATCGAGTTGCGCAGGTGACGAGCGCGGGCGGCCCGTTCGGACTGGTCGAACGGGAGGTGTCCGAGCCGGGGCCCGGTCAGGTGAGGATCGCCGTCGAGGCGTGCGGCATCTGCCACAGCGACACCATGTTCGTGAACGCCGCCGTGCCGGGCCTGACGTTCCCGGTGGTCGCCGGGCACGAGATCGCCGGCCGCGTCGAGGCGCTCGGCGAGGGCACGCAGGACTGGGGCTACCAGGCCGGCGACCGGGTCGCGGTCGGCTGGTTCGGCGGCTCTTGCGGCCACTGCCCGTCCTGCCGGCGGGGCGACTTCATCGTGTGCACCACCCTGAAGGTCCCCGGCTGGGCCTACGACGGAGGCTTCGCGGAGAAGGTGATCGCGCCCGTCGACGCCCTGGCCCGGATCCCGGACGCGCTGGCGGCGAGCGACGCCGGGCCCATGGCCTGCGCCGGTGTGACCACGTACAACGGGCTGCGGCGCAGCTCCGCCCGGCCCGGGGACCTGGTCGCGGTGCTCGGTCTGGGCGGCCTCGGGCACCTCGGGGTGCAGTACGCGGCGGCGATGGGCTTCGAGACCGTGGCGATCGCCCGGGGCGCGGAGAAGGCCGACTTCGCCAAGCAACTCGGCGCGCACCACTACGTCGACAGCACCTCCGGCACCCCGGTCGCCGAGGCCCTGCAGTCCCTCGGCGGCGCGAGCGTCGTCCTGGCCACCGCGGGGAGCTCCGAGGCCATCACGGCCACCGTGGACGGCCTCGCACCGCGCGGTGAGCTCGTGGCCATCGGCGCGGTTCCCGAGGCGATGGGCATCAGCCCACTGCAGCTGATCATGGGCGCCCGGGTCGTGCGCGGCCACCCGTCCGGCACCTCGCAGGACGTGCAGGACACCATGGAGTTCAGCGCCCTGCACGGCATCCGCCCCACGACCGAGACCGTGCCGCTGGACGACGTGACCGCGGCCTACCAGAAGATGCTCTCCGGCAAGGCGCGCTTCCGGATGGTCCTCACCAACCACTGATCCGTGCGGGCCGGCTCCGGCCGGCCTGTCAGCCGCCCAGCCGGTCCAGCGCCGCGAGTACCGGCGCGGCACCGTCCTCGTCACGGATGCGGGCGCCCAGACAGCGCGCCCGCTCCCGGTACCCCGGCTCCCGGGTGGCCCGCGCCAGGGCGGGGGCCAGCGTGTCCACGGTGAGACGGCGCAGCGGTACGACGCCCGGGGCGACCCCCAGTGCGACCAGCCGGGCGGACCAGAACCCCGCGTCGAACTGGACCGGCACCGGCACGGCCGGCACCCCGGCGCGCAGCCCCGCCGCGGTCGTCCCCGCGCCCGCGTGGTGGACCACCGCGGCCATCCGCGGGAAGAGCAGCGCGTGCGGGACCTCGTCGATGGTCAGCATGTCGTCACCGGCGGCCGCGAGCCCGGCCCAGCCGCGCTGGATCACCCCGCGCAGCCCCGCCCGCCGCAGCGCCCCGAGCACCTGGGCGCTGAGCCGGGCCGCGTCCGGCACGGTGGCACTGCCCAGTCCGACGAAGACCGGCGCCGGGCCGGCGTCGAGGAACTCCGTCAGGTGGCCGGGGAGTCGTGCCTCCGAGTCGTACGGCCACCAGTAGCCGCTCACCGTGAGGCCGGCCCGCCAGTCCCGGGGCCTGGGCACCACCAGGGGGCTGAAACCGTGGTGCACCGGCCAGTGCCCGCGCTCGCGGGCCCGCCGCGCCCTGCCGGTGCCCACCGGAGGCAGACCGAGCTCAGCGCGCACCCCCGGAACGGTGGCCGCGAAGACGTGGTCCACGGCGAGGCCCACACCGAGTCCGGCGATCCGGTTGGCCGCAGCGCCCCAACGGCCGCCACCGAGCACCGGAGGCGCGAACTCCCGGGTGGCGGCGAGGGGTTGCAGATAGACGCCCATGCTCGGCATCCGCAGTCCCTCGGCGATCGCGTGCCCGAGCGGAGCCAGCGAGGCGGACAGCAGCAACACCTCGGCGTCCCGGGCCGCCGTCAGCAGATCCTCGGTCATCCGCCCGACCAGCCGCCGCGCCAGGTCCACCACCCGCAGCAACTTCCCGGCACCGCTGGCACTGCGGTGCAGGCCCCGGCCGCGCGGGGACTCCAGCTCCGCCAGGGGATCGACCGGCAACGCGTGGAACCGTACGCCGGAGCCCGCCACCAGCGGCTCGAAGCGGGCGTGGGTGACCAGGGTGACCTCGTGTCCGGCCCGGGCGAGCCGGTGCCCCAGTCCGGTGTAGGGGGCCACATCGCCCCGGGACCCCGCCGTCATGATCGCAACGCGCACGACGGCCAGTATGGCGGGACAACACCGGTTCGAGCACCAACGCCCCTCATTTCCGGGCGACTTCACCCCTGCCGGATCCGTTGACTTCACCCCTGGGTGGCCCTACGGTCGGCCCGCAACATGTTCGGCCAACCGATCCTCATTCGAAATATCGACCACAATGGAATCCGTCCCGCATGCGGAGGAGCCGATGTACCCCCCACCCGGACTTGTCAGACGCTGCAGAGCCGTCGCCGTGCGCGCCCTCGTCCTCGCCCTCACCGCGGCCGCCACGCTCCTGTTCGCCGGGCCGGGCCCGGCCCGGGCGGCGACGCTCCGCCAAGTGGCCGTCCCCGCGGCGCCGATGGGCTGGGCCTCCTGGAACAGCTTCGCCGCGAAGATCGACCACGACGTCATCAGGCGGCAGACCGACGCGTTCGTCGCCGCCGGACTCCCCGGCGCCGGATACCAGTACGTCAACATCGACGAGGGCTGGTGGCAGGGCACCCGCGACGGCGACGGCAACATCACCGTCGACACCGGTGCATGGCCCGGCGGGATGAGCGCCATCGCCGACTACATCCACAGCAAGGGCCTGAAGGCCGGCATCTACACCGACGCCGGCAAGAACGGCTGCGGCTACTACTACCCGACCGGCCGCCCGGCCGCCCCGAACACCGGCAGCGAGGGCCACTACGACCAGGACATGCTCCAGTTCTCGAAGTGGGGCTTCGACTTCGTCAAGGTCGACTGGTGCGGCGGCGACGCCGAGGGACTGGACGCGGCGACGACGTACAAGGCGATCAGCTCGGCCGTCGCCAGGGCCGCCCAGGCCACCGGCCGCCCGCTCACCCTCTCCGTCTGCGACTGGGGCAGGCAGAACCCGTGGAACTGGGCGCCGGGCCTCGCCCCGATGTGGCGCACCAGCACGGACATCGTCTACTCCGGCAACTCGCCCTCGCAGGCGAACATGTTGTCCAACTTCGACCAGGCGCTGCATCCGGCCGCCCAGCACACCGGTTACTACAACGACCCTGACATGCTGATGGTCGGCATGCCCGGCTTCACCGCCGCGCAGAACCGCACCCACATGGCCCTGTGGGCGGTCTCCGGTGCCCCCCTGCTGGCCGGCAACGACCTCACCGCCATGTCCGGCGAGACGGCCGCGATCCTGAAGAACCCCGAGGTCGTCGCCGTCGACCAGGACCCGCGCGGCCTGCAGGGCGTCAAGGTCGCCGAGGACACCACCGGACTCCGGGTCTACGGCAAGGTCCTGTCCGGCACCGGCAACCGGGCCGTGGTCCTGCTCAACCGCACCTCCGCCGCGCAGGACATCACCGTCCGCTGGTCCGACCTGGGTCTGACCGGGGCCACGGCCGCCGTGCGGGACCTGTGGGCCCGGAAGGACGTGGGCTCCTACGCCACGAGCTACACCACCAGCGTTCCCGCGGGCGGCTCGGTGCTGTTGAAAGTCAGCGGCAGCGAGGCGGCGAGCAGCGGCTACAGCGCCACGTCCACCGGCACGTACACCGGCGTGAGCGCCGCGAGCACCGGCCTGGGCGTGGTCGACATCGCCTACACCAACACGGCCGCCACGCCCGTCACCGCGACCCTCCGGGTGGACGGCCAGACCCCGACGACCGTCTCCTTCCCGCCCACCGGCTCCACCCAGGGCACGGTCTCGGTCCAGGTGCACCTCACCAAGGGAGCCGCCAACTCCCTCACCTTCACGGGAGGTCCGGCCCTGGGCGGCATCACGGTCCACCCGATACCCGGCACCGGCGGCACCCTCGTCGTCGGCAGACAGTCCGGCCGGTGCGCCGACATCTACGACAGCACCCTCACCAACGGCACCCAGGCCGAACTGTGGGACTGCAACGGCGGCGCCAACCAGGCCTGGACGTACACCTCACGCAAGGAACTCGTCGTCTACGGCGACAAGTGCCTCGACGCCTACAACCTCGGCACCACCGACGGCACCAAGGTCGTGATCTGGGACTGCAACGGCCAGGACAACCAGAAATGGACGGTGAACGCCGACGGCACGATCACCAACGTCCACGCGAGCCTGTGTCTGGACGCGTACAACGCCGGGACCGGCAACGGCACGTCGCTGGTGCTGTGGAGCTGCAACGGCGGCGACAACCAGAAGTGGTCCCGGACCTGATCCGCGGCGGCCCTACGCGGCGGCGGACACCACCAGCAGGCCCGCCGCCGCGAGCACCGCACACCCCAGCAGCACACACGCCAGCAGGCGCTGCCGCAGCGCCCGGTAGCGGCGCTCGTACGTCTGCCGCAGTTCCTCGGCGCGGTCGGCGGTGCGCTGCCACGACCGGCGGGACAGCGTCAGGTACTCCGCCTCGAACTCCCGCTCCAACACGTCTCGTTGGTCATCGGTGAGCCAGCCCAGCCGGGACGCGGTGCGCGCCGCCGCCGTACGTCCCTCCTGCCGTGCGGCGGCGAGCAGCAGATGACCCTCGATCTCCCGGACGAGGGCCCGCTCCTCCTGCGCCGTCACGATGCGCTCAACTCCCTTGGCCGACCGGACGTTTCGGGGTGGTGCAGATCGAAGGCGGGGGACTCGCTGCGGATCCGCGGCACGGTGAGGAAGTTGTGCCGCGGCGGCGGGCAGGAGGTCGCCCACTCCAGCGAACGGCCGTAGCCCCACGGGTCGTCGCTCTCGACCCGCTCGCCGTACTCGGCCGTCTTCCAGACGTTGTACAGGAACGGCAGCATCGACAGGCCGAGCAGGAACGAGAAGATCGTCGAGACCGTGTTGAGCGTGGTGAGCCCCTCGGCCGCGAGATAGTCGGGAATCCGGCGCTGCATGCCGTTCGTGCCCAGCCAGTGCTGGACCAGGAAGGTGCCGTGGAAGCCGGTGAACAGCGTCCAGAACGTCATCTTGCCGAGGCGCTCGTCCAGCATCTTGCCGGTCATCTTCGGCCACCAGAAGTGGAAGCCGGAGAACATGGCGAACACGACCGTGCCGAAGACGACGTAGTGGAAGTGGGCCACCACGAAATAGGAGTCGGAGGTGGCGAAGTCGACCGGCGGCGAGGCCAGCATGACGCCGGTCAGCCCGCCGAAGACGAACGTGACGAGGAATCCCATCACCCAGAGCATCGGCGTCTCGAAGGACAGCGAGCCCTTCCACATCGTGCCGATCCAGTTGAAGAACTTCACACCGGTCGGTACGGCGATCAGGAACGTCATGAAGGAGAAGAAGGGCAGCAGCACACCGCCGGTGACGTACATGTGGTGGGCCCACACGGTCACGGACAGACCGGCGATGGAGATGGTCGCGGCGATCAGGCCCATGTAGCCGAACATCGGCTTGCGGGAGAACACCGGGATCACTTCGCTGATGATGCCGAAGAACGGCAGCGCGATGATGTACACCTCCGGGTGTCCGAAGAACCAGAAGAGGTGTTGCCACAGCAGGGCTCCGCCGTTGGTGGCGTCGAAGACGTGGGCACCGAACTTGCGGTCCGCCTCCAGGGCGAACAGCGCGGCCGCCAGGACCGGGAAGGCCAGCAGGACCAGGACACCGGTCAGCAGCACGTTCCACACGAAGATCGGCATGCGGAACATGGTCATGCCCGGGGCGCGCATGCAGATGATCGTGGTGGTGAAGTTGACCGAGCCGAGGATGGTGCCGAAGCCGGACATGGCCAGACCCATGATCCACATGTCGGCGCCGACACCCGGGGAGCGGACCGCGTCCGACAGCGGGGAGTAGGCGAACCAGCCGAAGTCGGCCGCGCCCTGCGGGGTGAGGAAGCCGCCCACCGCGATCAGCGAGCCGAACAGGTACAGCCAGTAGGCGAACATGTTCAGCCGGGGGAACGCCACGTCGGGCGCCCCGATCTGCAGCGGCATGATCCAGTTCGCGAAGCCGGCGAACAGCGGCGTCGCGAACATCAGCAGCATGATCGTGCCGTGCATCGTGAACGCCTGGTTGAACTGCTCGTTCGACATGATCTGCAGGCCGGGACGGGCCAGCTCGGCGCGCATGATCAGTGCCATCACGCCACCGATCAGGAAGAACCCGAACGCGGTGACCAAATAGAGGGTCCCGATCGTCTTGTGATCGGTGGTCGTCAGCCACCGCACGGCGCGGATGCCCCTGAAGTCTCTGATCCTCTTCACGCCCCGCCTGTGTACGCGCCCGGCCCGCCGGTCACACTCGGACGACGCGAGAAGCATCACGGAAAAACGGTGTGACGATCCGGGCGGTGCCGGACACGAACGGAACATGAGCAACGACGAGATCTTCGCCGCTGCCTATCGCGAGCACTACTGGGCCGTCAGCCGCTATGTCGCGCGGCGACTGCCCGGACGGGCCGACGAGGTGGAGGAAGTGGTGGCGGAGGTGTTCACGGTCGCCTGGCGGCGCCGGCGCGACCTGCCGGACGCGCCGCTGCCCTGGCTGTACGGGGTGGCCCGCAACTGCCTGGCGAACGCGGTACGCGGCTACGGGCGGCGGCGCCGGCTGGTGGACCGATTGGGCAACGACGAGGCCGCCCACGGCCGGCACATCGTGGACAGCCCGGACGCGGAGACGCCCGGCGCCTGGGTGCACGAGGCCCTGGACCGGCTCTCCCCGGCCGACCAGGAGGTCCTGCGCCTCGCGGCCTGGGAGGAACTCGACGCCGCGCAGATCGCGGTCGCCCTGGGCTGCGGCGGACGCGCGGCGACGATGCGCCTGCACCGCGCCCGCCGCCGGCTGCGGGCCGAGATCGACCGCATGCGCCCGGCACCGCCCGCGAGGGCAGCGGTCCCCGAGCAGCGTGCGCGTCCCGCGGCGCCGGACGGCGTGCCGCGTCCCGAGCAGCCTTCCGAGGCATCGGACGGTGTGGCGCTCGCCGGGCGTCGGTCGGGACCCGGCACGTCCGTGCACGCGTCGCAGTCCGGGCATCGCACGCCCCCGGTGACGCCGACGACCGCCTCACCGTCGACGGAGGTGAGCGGGGAAGGCGCCCAGCCGGCATTTCCATCCCGTCCCGGCGACTCCGCTTCCGCCGCCCCCGTCGGCGTACCCCTGCGCAAGGACCACCGCGATGACTGACGAACTCGACCTCCTGCGCCGTGCCGACCCGGTACCGGCCCACGGCCCGTACTTCGGTGACGGTCCGCTCGACCACGGCGCCGAGCGGCGGCTGGAGCTGCTGCTCGGCGAGGACGAACGCCGTCCCGCCCCGCTCCGCACCCCGCGCCCCCGGCTGTGGTGGGGCCTGGCCGCCACCGCCGTCGTGCTGGCCACCACGCTCACCGCGCTGCTCGGCGGCCCGGGCAGTCCGCCCGCCGTGGCCGCGCCCCGCCCGCTGGCCGTGCGCGCCCACTCCACGGCCGTACCGCTGGACGGGATGGCCCAACTGGCCGCCGCGGCCGCCACGGGCGGTTCGCCCGGCCTGCGCAAGGGCACCCATGTGCAGTCCTGGAGCCTCGGCATGAGCGACGACAGGCCGCCGGTGACCCTCCCCGAGGAGCGCGTGGTGCGGTGGAGCGCCGACGACAGCCACACCGAGCTCGTCGTGGCGACCGACCCGCGCCACCCGGGCCGCCCGGTCCTCAGCGACGAGGGCGGCGCGCCGCACACGGTGGCGGACGGCCACGTGCTGAGCCGGACCACCTACCCGCCGAGCTGGAGCGACGCCCCGCCCGAGGCGCGGCCCCCGCACGCGCCGTCCGCCCTGCGGGACTACCTCGCCGAGACCGCCCGCACCGCCACCGGCTCCCTGACGACGTCCGAACTCCTCGACGCCGTGCAGGAGTTGCTGGACCACTGGACACTCGGTGCCCGGGAGTCCGCCGCGCTGGTCCGGATCCTCGCCGACGCCAAGGGCCTGCGCCCCGCCGGGCAGGTGACGGACCGGCTCGGGCGGCCGGGGGAGGCGTACACGTACGACGTCCCCGGCGCCCGGCGCATGCTCATCCTCGATCCGCGCACCGGCAGCGTCCTCGGCCTCGAGACCACCTTCACCCGGGACGACCCCCGGTACGGGGTGAAGGCCGGGGACGTGATGGAGTACAGCGCCTGGATGCGCTGACCCCCGTGGACCGCCCCCTCGGTGGTCGTGGTGGCGGGCAGGGCCACGTGCCGGGAGACGATGACGGCCTCGCGGCGGCGGTTCTGCTTCGGGGCCCCACGGGCCCGGCTCCAGGGTCACCGAGGGGGTGTACGAGGTTCAGGCCGCGTCCGTGGGACCGGGTGCCGTGGGATCGGACCCGGCGAGGAAGGCGGCCGCCTGGGCGCCCAGGCGGTGCGCGCCGATGGCCTCGGCCCAGCGCACGATCTCCGAGGCCAGTGCCCGGGCGCCCGCCTCGTCACCGGCGTCGCG
>NZ_JBEPBF010000172.1:0-18270 GCF_040298985.1 Streptomyces sp. NPDC001093
ATACGAACGCAAGGCCGAACACTTCCTGGCCTTCACCGCCATCGCCTGCAGCCTCATCTGCTACCGCAGACTCACCAAATGAGACGACGTCTAAGCTGCCGCTGTCCTGTGTACGAGCGGCTGGGGGCCACGAGAAGCCCGGGGGGGGAAGCGCATGAACAAGTGCACGACATTGAAGGGCAACCCGTGCCGGAACCCCCTGATGGAGTGGTACGGCATCGGCCCTCACCCCGGCGTCTGCAGGCGCCATGCCGCTCCCGAGCAGAAAGCGGCATCCACAGCGGCGCTCGACATCCCGATCGACATCACTACTGCCGACCCCGTCGCGGTGTTTCCGGAGGTGTCCATCACGCCGCAACGACTCATCTGCGACATTTCATTCGGTTGGGTGGCCAAGATCCGCGGCACGAACGAGAAGTACGTGTACGCGCGCACATTCCTCAGCCGCGGCAGCAACCAGCCTTACGGATGGCCGCTCCCGGGGAACGGCCTGTACGAGTGCCGGGAGATCGGCCCGCACGGGAAGTTCTCGGGCTTCTTCGTGGTCAAGGGGATGTTCCGCCGCAGGGTGCAACTGGTGACCCCGGCGCAGGCGGCACGGATGGCCCGCCGGATGGGGCCGCAGCCCTCCGAGTAATCCGGGAACAGGCACTGCGAAGGACACAAGGGGGCGTCTGGTCGTGAACCTGACCGAGCGTACTGCCGTTGAGTTGGCGATCCGCTACGAGCGATCAGAAGGCCGCACAATCACCGATGTCGGTGGTGGCTGGCCTGCGGGACTCATCGGGGAAGTCGGAGAGTGGGTTGAAGGGCGCCACCCTGGCGCTCGCAGCTTCACGTGCGACTTGGTGTCGCGTGAACCGGATGGCAGCATCGCCCGATTGATCGAGGTAAAGGGCAGGGGCGGGCGCAGCACATCGGTTTCGCTCCTTGACCGGCAGCGGGAGGCAATGCTTGGCCTTGGGCCGGACTGGTGGCTGTACGTGGTACTGGACTGCCGGACGACACCGGTCCTGGTCGTGGTCCGGGAGCCGCGCCGGCTGCCATGGGAGCTAATCACTCCCGCTCGTGATCTGCCGGAAGGCCAGTCCCGCGGGGTGAGCGACGAAGGCGTATGGCACACGATGCCGAAAGACGTGCTGGCCTTGGGGGAGCAGATCAGTCTCCCCTGACCTACCTCCTAACCGCATGGATGATGCGTTGTGCTGGCTCTGACCAGCGGCTTTCAGGGGGCGATGCACAAGCGCGACACATCGGAGCGGACACCGTCGACGTCGCTATCAGACCGGCGAGCCGATGCGACGCATGTATTGCCTCGCTGGCCAGTCCTGGTCATCGCTCCAGGCTGTCCGGAGGATGCGATCGGGGGGGCCACGTCTCCAGCGGAAGACCTCGCTCCCAATTCGCCGTCGGGGACCCCGAACTTGCTGCGCAGATCCAACCGGGCTGGTTCCCACCCCGTGGGGCCCAGCCCGGTTGGCTGCTGTCGGTCGGCTACGCGTTGCTGTCCGGGGTTGCCATGCGGTAGGTGCGCGGCCGGTCGCTCACCTGCTCGGCGATGCCGTCCTTGACCAGCTTGTCCAAGGCGTTGGCGATGGCCCCCGAGGACTTCTCGATCACTCGGCTGATCTTGGTGGCGGTGAATGCCCCGTCGGGATGTGCCCGCAGATGGTCGATGACCAGCTGGCGGAGCGCTCCGGGCGCGAGCCGCTTCCTTTCGCCCAGCGGGGTGGCTGCGGTCGCCGTTGCCGTCTTTGGCTGTTCGGGGTTTGACTGCCGGTCGGGTTCGGGTGTGTCCTCGGGCTTCGGGCCGTCGTTGCTGCCGGTGTGGTGTGCGTCGGCTTCTTTCGCGACGTATTCGGCGGGCTGCTTGTCGTCCTGGTGCGAGGTGTCGTGCGGTGCGTCGGCTACCGATGCGATGGTGGCGCTTGCCTCGTCAGCGGTGTTGGATTCCTCGATGTCGGTTGTGGTTGCGGCGGCTGGGGCGCTCTCGTCGTCCGTGTGGCTGGCTTGTGACTCGGACGCGTGGGTGGTGGAAGGTTCCGAGTCAGTGGGCGTGGCGTCCTGCGCACTGGCGCCGTCACTGCTGCTGCTGGTCCAGGGGGCGGGTGCGGCGCGCCAGCGGTCGGGGGTGCGGCGGGGGCCGTCGTGACCGCCGGGGGTGCGGATGGCCAGGCCTTTTTCCTCCAGGGTGACCAGGGCCTTGCCGGTGGTGGAGCGACCCAGGCCGACGGCGAGGGCGAGTTCGGCCGTCGTGGCCCCTTCGTCGTCAGTGAGGGTGACGAGTTTGGCGTAGACGGCGCCGGTGGCGACGCTCAGCTGGGCCAGTGGTTCGGGGTCGGGTACGGCACGCAACGTCTGCGTGCGGTTGGTGGAGTCGTCGGACATGAGGGAGCCTCTCTTCCGTCTGAAGGCGGGTGGGTGAGGTCCCCGGCCAGGGCGGAACCGCAGGGGTGCGGACCGTGGATGTTCGCGGGCGCGTGCGCATCGCGTGTCTCCCGCGCGGACACGGCCATGGCATGGGCGGGTTCACGGATTCCCCGTGGCCCGCCGAGTGCGTCGGCCACGACCATGGACGCTCTGCTCCGGCGGGAAGTCAAGCGGGCAGATCGCTTCCCCATCGGACCAAGTCAGAGGGTCCATACGACCGTTGGATCTGCCCTCGGGTCGGGCGTGTGCCGATCGGCCGAGCGGGGCCTGAACACCCCTTCCAACGGATCCGATCGGCCCGGGGTCTGTGACCGATCGTGTGACAGGCGGCCGGTTCAATCAACGGAGGGCGGTGGTGGGTTGTGATCGCGTGCCAGGAGCTGCTCGCGGATCTGTTGGGCGCGCCGTGGTCCGATGCGCAGATCGGTGCGCAGTCGCCAGACGCTGATCGGTTTCCCGGTGGTGGCGCGTGCTGCCTCGTGCAGCGCGACGGCGCGTGGCCACACGTCGGCGTCTGCCGCCATTTCGTCGATTGGTGGGGGACCGGGCACCAGCGCGGAATGGTCGCGTGTCTCGTGGCCCGTGTCGGGCCGTTCGCGGTTGGTGTCCGTGGTGGCGGGGATGCCGATCGTAACGGGCAAGGGACTGGTTCGGTTGCTTGGGTCTGAGGCGGTGAGTGGATCGGGACGGTCGGTACCGGGAGCGCTGGTCTCCTGGGCCGATCGCGGCGTGCTGAGAGCGGGCGGGGAGTGCTGACCGGTAGGGCTGGTGGTGGCGATCCGTTCCATGAGGTCGGTGATAGTGCGTCGGTAGGCGGCGATCGTTTCTGTCAGGGCGATCAGGAGCAGCGCCGGAGTCAGGTGCAGGAGGACAGCTGCTGGATCGGCCTGGTGGGGCCAGCCGATCTGTCCGTCGGGCCACAGGCTCTCCCAGGAGTTCATGAGAGCGGCGGTGCAGCCGGCGCTCCAGCGCAGCGCGGTCGACCAGGCCGGTGGGCGGATCCCCCAGGAGGCCAGGCGTGCGTCCACGTACAGGACTCCGGCCAGCGCGGTGCCGATCATCGGGTCGAGGAGGATGGCGATGGGCAGCGGGACGTTCCGGCTGGTGGCGAAGCGGGTGACGTTGACGGTGGTGAAGACCAGGGCGAGGAGGCCGACCGCGCACAGCACCCATGTCATGGTGCGCAGCAGGCCGACGGCTTCACGGGCCGCGATCTGCTTCACCGGGCGCCGCTTTCTCGCACCGAGGGCCGTGTCGCGCCTTGGAAGGTGGGGGAGTCGGTGCGGGCGGGGCCTTGGCGGACGACGGCTCCGGGGTGTGGGGCGTCGATGGCCTGCCCGGCGCCTGTGTAGAGGGCGACGTGCGTGATGGCCTGCGGGCTGTTGCCGAAGAACAGCAGGTCGCCCTGGAGTAGTTGTGTGCCCTTGGGGAGGCGGGGGCCCGCGTCGTACTGGGCTTGTGCGACGCGAGGGATGGTGATGCCGGCGGCATGGTAGGCGGCCTGGGTGAGGCCGGAGCAGTCGAAGCCGCCGTCGGCTGGGCCGTCTCCTCCCCATACGTACGGGGTGCCGAGCTGGGCGCGGGCGAAGGCAATCGCCTTGGCGGCGGCTCCGGTTGGGGCGGGGGCGGCGGCCTCGTATCTGTGGGCGATGTTGAGGACCTGGTTCACGTAGGCGTCAGAGTGGTTGTAGCTCCAGATGGCGTGCCGCAGGTCATTGCCGTTCTTCGCGCCGTTGACGCACAGCAGCCGGGCGGCGGCGTAGACGGCGTCCACCGGGTCCCACGGCGTGGGCGGCTCCCTGCCACCCGCCGGCACCGGGTAGGCGTAGGCCTGGAAGGTGGACGGCAGGAACTGCATCGGTCCGACGGCGCCCGCCGAGGAGACCATGTCCGGGTTGCGGGCGTGGTCGGTCTCGACCTTGCCGATCGCAGCGAGGATCGTCCAGGACAGGCCCGGGCACTCGGGGGCGGCGCGCTGGTAAAGGGCGAGCATGTACGCGGGGATGTCCGCCAGCGCCTGTTTGCTCGGTGAGGCTGCCACGCTGCCACCGGAGGACAGCCCGCCCAGCAGGGCAGCGATGGCGAGGGCGGGCAGCATCGGCAGGGCCAGGACCGCGCAGCCGATGCCTGTGGCGGCCTTGGCGAACAGGGAGCTCACGCTCCCACCTCGGGGGCGGGTGGGAGCGGGGGCACGGGGAGGGTGAGGCCGGTGTCGGCGTCGGTCGGTTCCAGTGCGGCAGCCGGGCCGAGCCCCGGCCAGCGGACAGCCAGGTTCGTCAGGGTGGTGCGGCGGGTGTCTCCGGGACCGAGCGGGCTCCACCAGGGGCCCCAGGGCTCGGTAGTGGTGAAGTCCGCGGACGAGGTCGCGACGTGCAGGCTCAGCTCCCGCGCGGGAGCGGCGAGACGGCGCCGCAGCCCTTGGTCGCGGGAGGCGGTGCGGGTGTGGATGAGCAGGGCCGGCCGGGCGCCGGCTGTCGTGGCGAAGGCGGCGTAGCCGGCGAGTTTGGCCTCGACGCGTGCGAGGGCCTGGCTGCCGGTGTCGTATTCGAGGAAGAACGGCAGCATGTGCTCGCCGTCGCGCCAGTGCGCGTAGGCGTCGGGACGGACGAGGTCGCCCCAGCGGCGGGCGCAGGAGCGCTCCGACAGCCAGAGCGGAAGACCGGTTTCAGGGGTGGTGCGGCCATGGGCGGCGAGGAGGGTGAGGAGTTCGTTGACGCCGAGGTCGTGGCCGAGGGAGGGGGAGTAGGCGATGCGGCCGGTGTGGCTGGGGCGCCAGCCGAGGTTGGCGAGGTCGCATCCGGTGTGGGCGGCGAGGACGGCGGCGCCGGCGGGGCCGAGGGTGTAGTGCTCGGGGGCGGAGCCGGTCTGGGTGAGCGGGCGGAAGGAGTCGAGGACGCCGTGCTGGTGCAGGGTGCGCAGGCGGCGCTGGGCGGAGCGCAGGGAGGTGTAGGCGAGGCTGGCGATCTGGTGGGTGGTCAGGACGCGGTGTTCGTGGAGCATCCGTGTCAGCCAGAGGTCGCGGGAGGTGAGGGTACGGGAGAGCGCGGCGACATCGGTGTGGCGGGCCGGGCGTGGCCGGGTGGTGGCGGTACGGGCGGTGTAGCGGGAGCCGGGGCTCATGGCGGGGCGGGGCAGTGCGGGCATGACAGATCACCACAAGGAGGAGACGGAGAACAGGGGTGAGGGCGGGGATCAGGGACGGGTGGCTGGGCGTGGGCCGGTTCGTCCGCCGGCTGCCGCCCGCAGGTCCTTGGCCCGGCCGGGCACCGGGGGTGGCAGGGGGCGGGTGGTGAGGGTGAACGCGGCGGACTCCGCGCCGCCGGTGAGCAGGTGGGCGGCGGCCTGGTAGGGGCCGAGGTGGGCGAGGTCGTGCGCGGCCAGCGTCGGGAGCGTGTGCCGTTCCAGGGCGCCCGCGTCTTCCGGGGAGGCGTTGAAGAAGATCTTGTTGCGGGCGTTGGCGGAGATGCCTTCGCGCAGGTCGCGGGGGAGCTGGGCGAGGTGTTGGTGGGCCAGCAGCATGGACAGGCGGTATCCGCGTGCCTCGGCGAGCATGTCCTCCAGCGGATACGGCAGGGTCAGGAAGTTGTGTGCCTCGTCGATGCTGAGCGTGGCGTCGATCCGGGCGTGTTCGGGTGTGCGGGCGCGGGCGGCGGCGGCCTGCCAGGTGCCGGCGACGATGAACGAGCCCAGTAGCCGGGCGGTCTCCTCCCCGAGCGCTCCCTTGGGCAGGCGGGCGAGGAGGATGCCGCCGTCGAGGACGCTGGCGAGGTCGAAGGTGGAGGGGCCGGCGGCGATGGCGCGGCGGGCGAAGTCACGCAGCAGAAAGGCCCGCAGCTTGTTCATCACCGGGCCGACCACGGCCGCCCGGGAGGGCTCGGACATGGACTCGTACCAGTCCCAGAAGCCGCGCAGCACCGGGTCCTTGAGCGCGGGGATGATGCGCAGCCGGTAGGCGGACTCGCTCAGGAGGCGGGGGACGTCGGCGAGGGTGACCAGCTGGCGGGTGCGCTCTCGGTGTTTGAGCAGGGTCAGGCACGCGGCGCGCATCACGTCGTCGGTGCGTGGTCCCCAGAAGGCGGTGAAGATCCGGCGGAAGATGCCGGTGATGTTGTCTGTGACGACGTCGATGTCCGCGCCGTCGAGGACGTTCAGGCAGGGTGGGGTGTACGGGTCGTCGGGGTCGATGAGGACCAGCCGTTCGGCGCAGGTGTCGGGGAGCCGGTCCAGGAGGTCGGTGACCAGGTCGCCCTTGGGGTCGATGACGATGACGCCGCGGTGGTGGCGTACGTCGTCGAGGACGAGGTTGGCGATGAGGGTGGATTTGCCGGAGCCGGTCGCGCCCATGACATGGAGGTGGTGGCGGGCGTCGGTGACCGGGAGGCCGACGCGGCGGCGGGCACCGGAGTCGGCGACACCGAGGGGCTTGACCCCGTTGCCGGGCGCGGGTTCGGGGACGGAAGGCGGGGGCAGCACGGAGCGGGCTCCGGCCCGCTGGAGGCCGGGCGCGTCCGCGTCGGCGGGAAGGTGGGCCAGAGCGGCGAGTTCCGGCACCGACAGCAGCGCCGGCCGAGCGAACGGGAAACACCGGCCGCTCAGATGCGGCTCGGGATGACGCAGGCGGGTCCGCACGAGGTAGTTGCGGTCGGCATACAGGCCGAACGCGGACGCGAGCGCGTGCGCCCGGCCGCGCGCCACGTCCTCGGCACGCTCGGCTTTGGTGGAGCAAGTGGCGGCGTAGGTGAGGACGCACTGCCACTGCGGGCCGGAGAGCTTCGTGGCCGATTGACGTACAGCGGCGCCGTGTTCGGGGTCCTGTTTGCCGGTGGCGGCGGGCTGGGTGCGGTGGAGGAGGAACACGGCCAGGGCGAGCGGCCGGGCGGGCGTGTGGCCAGCTTTCAGCCGTCGGGCCTGGCGGCGGGCCCTGCGCCATGCGCTGCCGGTGGCGGGGCGGGCCAGGATCTGGACGCACGCGGTCTCGTCTTCGCTCATGCCGGTGGCGGCCTGGAGCAGCGCCCGAAGTGGGTCGCTGTTGTGGTCGGTGCGTAGCGGCATCACGTCGGGACGGGCGGAGCGCAGGCGCCCGGCGGTCACGGTGTGGCCGGGCGGGAGGAGCGGAGCGGGCTCGGTGACGCGGGTGTGGGCGCCGGGCCAGGCGGCCTCGACGGCGCGGCGTACCAGGCCCAGCGGCACGGTTCCGGGCAGCCACAGCCGGATGGACAGCCCGGTGTGGGACCAGGTGTATTCGAAGGCGAGGTGGGGCTGGCCGGTGGCAATCCGGCGCCACCAGGGGCGCAGGAGACCGGCGAGCTGGGCCCACAGCACTTCACCGCCCCGGGGCGCGACCGTGGGCGGCGCGAGGATTTCCACGCAGCGTGCGCTCTGGGCGAGGCGTCGCTCGTGCCACAGGCGCACGCGATACCTCAGCGCCGAACCACTGGCTGCGGCGACAGCCGCGCACGGAGCCAGGACGGGAGCGTGGACCCCGAGCCAGCCGACGCCGTGGCCGCTGATCGTGATCCAGAAACCGCCTGGGTCAGTAAGGAAATCCACCAGGGGCCCGCCCGGCGTTGAGGTGGCGTATGGGAGGTGCGCCGTCATGACTCCCATCCCGCCTCGTCACCAGAGGCGTCATCGGCATCGGGATCCTCGCCTGCCAGATAGCGGGATGCGAGTTCGCCCGGATCCGTCGTGATCACTTCGTGCTCGCCCGGTGCCGCGACGCTGATCAGCGCCACCTTGTGGCGGCGGTCCCCGGTCAGCAGCAGGGCCTCGCCGCGTGTCGCGGTGAGCAGGAATTCCCGCTCGCCGTGGCAGAGATGGAAGTTGTCGTTGATGGTGTCGATGGCTTGCGGGGCCTGGCGGAGCAGGATCTGGGTGGCCGCGTTGGAGACGATGGCCCGCCCGAGCGGGGAGGCGAGGACGTCGTCGGCATCCTGGGTCACCAGCGCAAGGCCGGTCCAGCGTTTACGGGCGGCCTTGGCCATGCGGAACAGGAAGCCGGCGCCGGCGCCGTCGCGCATCAGCAGCCACGCCTCGTCCACCACGACCAGGTGCCGGCCCGGTCGTGTTCGGTGAGTGACCTGCCGCCAGATCGCGTCCAGCGCGAGCAGCATGGCCGGTCCCTTGACCTCTTCGGGTAGCTGACGCAGCGCGAACACGACGAGGTGCCCGGTGGTGGAGGCGGTGCTGTGGCCGTTGAACAGCTGTGCGTGCGAGCCGGTGGTGAACGGTGTGAGCCGGTTGGCGAGATCAGATGCCGCTTCGCTTCCGTCCTCAGCCAGGACGGTGCCGAGGTCGGCGAGGGTCGGCGGGGTGCGCTGCCAGGTGTGGGGGTCTGTGGTGATCCCGGCGCGTGTGTAGGTGGCGAGAATGGCGCGGTCCAGGACTGCCTTCTCGGCCGCGGTCAGGTCGCTGGTCAGCAGGACGGCGAGGAAGGTGTGCAGGAACAGCACGCGCCGCGTCAGGACATCCTCGTTGCTATCCGTTGCTGCGGGGAGGTCGAAGGGGTTGAGGCGTACGCCGTCGGCGCCGAGCGCGATGACGCGCCCGCCGACGGTTTCGGCGAGTCGGACGTACTCGTCCTCCGGATCGATGACCGAGGCAGTCACGCCTGTGAACAGCAGCCGCAGCAGTTCCAGTTTGGTCAGGTAGGACTTCCCGGCGCCGGAGCGGGCCAGAGTGATGGAGTTGTAGTTGTCCTGCGCGAAGCGGTCCCACAGCACGGGCGCTCCGGAGACCGCATTGAGACCGTAGAGCACCCCCGAGGCGATGCCGTCCTGGTCGGTGGTGATCGGCAGATCTGGGCTGGTGAAGGGGAAGCAGGCGGCGAGCGCGGCGGTGTCGAAGGTACGGCGGATCTTGAGCGTGTCGATGCCCAGGGGGAGGGTCGCGAGCCAGCCGGGCAGGGCCCGGTAGGTGGCGGGGGCGATGGTCATGAGCAGGGACTCGGCGATAGCCCGAACGGCGGCGGCCTGCTCTGCCAGGCTGTCCTCGTCCGGGGCATGCACGGTCAGGTAGAGGGCGACATGGAAGAGCTTTCCCTCGCCCCGGGCGATCCGGTAGGCGAGTTCAGCGGCATCTGCTGCGGCGGCCTCCACCTCGGGATCGTCCAGGTGGCCCTTGTCGAAGCCGGTGCGGCGGCCGGACTCCAGGCGGGCCCGCTGCTTCTTCAGCCCGGCAGCGGCGACTGCGTTGGGTACGGGCTCGATGTGCAGGGCGATGTCGAGGTGGCCGGGGAAGTTCAGCAGTGGTGCGAGCCAGCCGGGGGTGACCTCGGCCGGGTAGCCGGTGACCACCAGCGTGGTGGCCACGTGCGCGCCGATGGCCAGGGCACGAGCATGCACCTCGATTGCCTCGGGACCTGCCACATCCAGCAGGTGGGCGCCGTCAACCGTCGGTGCGTCGGCAGCGACGCGCCGGGGACGGTAGCGAAGCCGGGTCATACGAGGTCACCTTCCGATCCGTCCTCGATCGGGGTGGGGGTGTCCGGGTTGCTGGCCGCTCGGAGCAGCTCGGCGCTTTGCTCGGCGTCCAGTGGCGTGACGGTGATCTCCGCGGTGGTCAGCGCGTGGGCAGCCTCGGCCACGCGCTGACGCACCCGCCCTTCGCCCGCGTGGCCTCGCATTCCCGGTGCTGCGGCTTCTTCGCGGGCGACCAGCACGATCTGCCGGCCGAGCAGGTTGCCGCCGCCGGCGAGGTCGGCGAGGAAGTCGGCGTGCGCGCGGGCGGCGCGTTCCAGCGCGGGGTGCGGTAGTGCGGCGGCGTCCTGTTGCAGGGTGTCGGCGAGTGGGGCGAGGTTGATGCGGTGGCAGCGCACCAGCAGCTGGGTGGGTCCGGTCAGTGAGTTGAGCCAGCGGGCGAACGCTGCGGTCAGGCTCTGCTGCTCGGCAGGTGAGCGCAGTTCGAAGTTGACCGTGGAGCAGGTGGCCAGGGCCGCCTTTCCCTCACGGTGCAGGTCGAGCACTGCGTCAGCGGTGATGCCGTTGTACGGCATGCGCATTGGGGCCGGAGGCGGGCCTGCGGCTGTGGCCCAGCGGCCGGGAACGGTTGTTGGCAGGGGTGGCACGCCTTCGGGGGCGTGTACCTGGCGTTTCGGCGCGCGGGCGTGGGCGAGCGCGCAGAGTAGGAAGCGGTCGAGGCCGATTCCCTCTCGGCGGCCGACTACGAGGGCGGCTACTGCCCCGGCGATCGGGATGACGAGGACCGCGTACGCGAGCGGTGTCATGAAGGGGCGTGTGGCCCACCAGCCGCCGTACAGCACGAGCGCCGCGATCGCGAGGATGGCCGTCTGCCGGGCGGTGAAGGGACCCAAAAGGCGGTCGGGGCGGGAGATGTCGGCCGGAATGCGGGCGGTGGTGTAGGGGGCGTCTGCCGCCTCATCGGATGGATGCATACGGGGTTACCTCTGTGGTGGTTCGAGGGGCAGGCGCAGCTGCATGGGGCGCGGCGGCCGGACGTGGACGCGGCGGGCGGGAATGGGCAAGGCCAGCTGGCGCGATCGGGCGGCGCGGGCCGGCCGAACCACTGGCGGTGGCGCGGGCACGGTGCGGGCCACTGGCGCAGACGCAGCGGGCGCAGCGCGGGCGGCTGGGGACGATGCCGAGGCGCGCTCGGCGTGGATGGGCAGCCACAGTTGGGTGGGCCTCGGCGGTCGGGTGGGAGTGCGTGGGGCGGCGACGGGCAGCGCCAGTTGTCGGGTCTGGCGGGCCTGGGCGGGGTGGAGCACAGCGCGGGGACCTCTCGGTGTACGGACGGGAGAAGCCGCCCCGGGCCCGCGGCGCTGGGCAGCCTCGCCCGGTCGGGCAACGGGGCCAGGAGCGCCGGCTGCGGCGGAAGCCGGATGCGCACCAGCGCCGCCGACGCGGCCCGTGCCTGGCCCGGCTGGTGCACCGGGGGAGTGAGCCGTTGCTCCCCGGTGGCCAACGGGATGAGTGAGGACCGCTCGGCCGCGGGCCAGCAGGCCCCTGCCCCGCCCTCGCACACCCCCATGCCCGGATCCTGCGGCGGGCGGTCGGCCCCCACGGGGGCCACCTCCGCCCCGTCCCGGACGGCCACCACCGCCACCTCCGCCACCGCCGGGCCTGCCATGGCCCAGAGGCGATCCGGCGCCCCCACCGCCGCCCGGGCGGCGACGCAGCAGGTTCATACCCGGCAGGTAGTGGTCCATGAGTCGGTACATCGCCAAGTGCCTGAGCATCCGCAGCCCGGTGGGTGCGTGCGGATGGTGCACGGGGGTGCCGCGCAGGACGACCTGCAGCGTCCAGCCGGGAATCTTGAACAGTGCCCAGAAGAGGGCCACTCCGGCGAGCATCGTGCCCAGCTGGTCGGATTTGGGGATGCCCAGGGCGGTGGTGCCGGGGGCGAAGAACAGCTTCAAAGCGAGGATGAACGTCATCGACTGGGCGACCTGGATGGTCAGGCATCCGGCCAGACCCCGCCACCACAGACGGGCGACCGGATCGGTCAGCGGATGGGCGTGACACGCCAGCATCAGCGGCGCAAAGGCGGCCAGGAGCGCCATCACCGCGACGCGGACCATGAAGCCGATCAGCACCGCGAGCGCCAGCGCCGTTGTCACGATCGCCAGGATGAGCAGGTACAGCTGCAGCCCTGGAGCGCCGAACAACACGAAGGGCAGGACGCGTTCGACCATGCCCTGCCCGGCGTCCGCCATGTCGGTGGCCATGATCGCGTGGGCGAGGGCATTGGACAGGCTGATCGCCTTGCCCATCACGGTCAGCGACGAAGCCGCCGCAACCATCCCCAATAGCAGGCGCGGGGCGATCTGCTGCAGGGAGTAGCGGTTCTGTACGGTCTCGTAGCCCATGACCGTGATGCCGCCCGCGCTCACGAACAGCACGTAGATCCCGGCGGTGATACTCAGCATCCAGGTCCACAGCCGCTTGATGTCGGCGTGCTTGGTGACATCGGGGGTGGCCAGCAAGGTGTCGGCGAGGAACTCGCGGGCTGGCTTCATGATCTGCTCGATCAGCGTGCCGAGGAACGAGGTGACCGCGTTCATGATCACGCCGGGGATGTCGAGGAAGCCCCAGCCGGTCGCCTTGTCGCATCCGACGCCAGCGGCCTCGCACGCCGAAGGGCTGGCTCCCGGAGTCGGCTCGGGGGAGGCGTGCAGTTTCGGTTTCGGCGCGGGGTGGCCCGGAGGTGGCGTGGCTCCGGGTGTGGGATCCGGCCTCGGTCCGGGCTCAGGCGCGGGAGAAGAAGCTTCGGGGCCGGGCGCGGGCTGCGGTTCGGGTTGAGGCGGACCCGGGGCTGCCGGGGCGAAGGCAACCGTACTCATGGCATACGCGGAGTCCGTCTGGGCAAGCGGAACCACGCCGAGAGCAGCCAGGAACAACAGCGGCAAGGCACGGCCCGAATGCCGGATGCGCATCACCGCTTGCCCTCGCCCGCACCGACGATGCCCTGCAGCACCGTCACAATCACCGGGGCCAGGATCGCCAGCCCGTACCCGATCGCTGCAGCCTTCAACCCGCGCTTGGCGGCCTCTACTTCACCGGGATCGCCGCCGGCCATCAGGTAGCGCAGCCCGCCGAAGGTCAGGAACAGGGTGGCGAGCCCGGCGAGGATGCCAATGATCCAGTTCCGCAGATTCGTGATGACGGTCGGGATGTCCGCGACTGCCCACACGTACGGCGGATCCACCAACAGCGCCCAAGCGGTGCAGGCCGCGACGAACCCCAGCCGGAAGAACCACCGGCCGAGGCACCGGACCACCGGCCGGTACGGCCGACGGAGCCTTGCGAACATGGCAGCAAACCTCCAAGGGCACACAGCCGGACAGGACGGAAACCGGTGGGAGGAGAGAGAGCGCCCGGAGGCACGGGAGACGCAGGCCCGCGGTGAGCAGAACCCTGGGCCCGGGGCCGGCCTCCTTCGAGGTGCGACGGAACGGGTTTCTCGGGTGTCAGCACGAGACGGTCGTGCTCACCGCGCGCCGTGCGGCGCCCGGCCCGGGGCGTCGGCCGCCGCCCCGGAGCTGAGCTGGCGGCTTCGTCCGAAGCCGGGCTGGGCCGCCGTCACTCGTGAATAGAGGCGTCGCTGGCTGGAATTGACATCCAGCCATCGGGGTTCACCCAATCGGGCGCCCTACAGGCTCTCGAGCCGGCGTCGCAAATATGCGGTCAAGTGCTGCTCGGCGGCGCTGCGGTGACGGTAGAGCTGGCGCACGCTCACCCCGCGCTCGGCCGCGAGCTGGCTCATGGGTTCGCCATCGAGGCGGGTACGGGCGATCAGGCGCGCCTCCGCCACGTCGACAACACGGGCTTGTACGGCTCGGGCCAGCACCGTTAGCTCGTCCACCGGCTCACCGTGATCCGCCTGGGACGTGGAGCACAGGTGGTCGAGCGGAACGGCATGCGCGCCGGTTTCGCGGGTGGCGTGGCGGCGTGCTGCGTACACCAGCCGGTGCACGGCGCGGTCGGCGGCGCTGAACAGTTCCCGGTCCAGCCGCTCCACGCCGGGGTCCACCGTGCGCAGGGCCGTGGCGACGGCGGCCAGCGCCTCCTGCTCGGCCTCGGCACGCTCCAGATGGACGGGGCGGCCGAGCCGGGCAAGCATCCGGCGCAGCACCGGCACGGTCATGGCCACGGCGACCACATCCCACGGTTCGCCGAGGGCGTTGGCTCGCCGGACCACCTCGCGCCAGGTCTGCTCGCGCAAGTCGGCGCGGGTGGAGGGGTGGGCCAGGTGAGTGCGGATCCGGTCGACCGGCCAGGCCGCACGGTCGGGTTCGTCGCAGACCAGGTGCGCGGGCAAGGTGAGGGGCTCGGCCCCATGGGCCAGGGCGAGGAACGTCTGTTCCAGCTCTCCGAGCGGGGAACGCAGGGTCCTCTCCCGGTGGGCGGTGGGACGGTAGGCGGGGTGACGGTGGTGCATGGCGCATCTCCCGTGACGGTGTGGACGACTTCCGCCGCCACCCCTCCCAGGCCCCCGTGTCACCCTCGGCCCACCCACACGCCAGTGCCGCGTCACCGCCGGTCGAATGGACCGGCCTGTGCGATGGCTTGGCTCTGTTGCTGCCGGGAGGGGCTGGGACGCCGCCTCAGACGGAGCAGTGCGATTCGAACACGGAACTTTTCGGCCACGATCTGATCGCCGTCATGGGGCTCACCCTCGGTGGTTCGGTAGTGGCTCGCAGATGGCACGCGACTGGCTCGCACGGAAGGTCACCTGCGTCAACGCGATACCCGCCGAGGACGGGCCGCGGTGCCCGCCGCGCACGCGGAGCGACCGCTAAGGAGATCGAACACCCATAAGGCAATGGCGAAGATCAGCCAGCGCGTCCCTATTACCCACGTCAGCACGAGCACGGCCGGACCCCTCTCCCGGGCGCCGCTCAGCCCATGCCGAACCCCATTGCTCGCCGCCGTCGTACCGCCCACCTGCTGCCGACGACCGTATGGCTCCCCGCCCCGGACGAGCCCAACGCCGCTCCCATCCCGGGCGCAGTACTGCCCGCCTGGGCCCTCGACAAGATCCGCACCGACTTCGTCGGCCGCCCCGCCGACCGGCCCGCCCCACTCCTCAAGATCGCCATCCGGGACACGGCACCGGGCATGGACGCCCGCATCCCCACCACCCCCTTCACCACCCCGACCGACCACGAGGACGGCGCGAAGAAGCCCTTCCTCCTGCTGGCCGAACTCCACCCCGACACCCTCCCCGTTCCCACCGACGACCTGCCGTCCGACCCAAGCGGGCTGCCCAGTGCACTTGAGGACAGCTGGCCCGACTTCTTCCACCGCGCCCACCGACTCCTCCCCGACTACGGACTTCTGCTGCTCGCCACCCGCCAGCGCCGGCAGGCCGGTCACCTCACCGATCCGCTGGGGACACTGATCGCTTCCGCCCGCACCGCCGGCTTCCGCTACCTCCAGCACATCGTCGTCGCCTACGCCCACCCGGTCGGCGACCACCTTGTCCCCGTCGTTCCCGCGGACATCTCCCGTGGCGTCGCGCACTGCGACCTGATCGCCCTGTCCACGATCCGCCACGCCTAGACCAGGGAAACAGGAGACACCGCCGTGTCCATCCCCCTCTCGGTGTGGAACACCGCTCCCACCTCCGCCCCAGCGCAGCGCAAGGGCCGCTACGTGCCCGGCTCGGCCGCCCACCCCGCCAAGATGCTCCCGCTGATCGCCGCCCACGCCATCGCCACCTACACCCGCCCCGGCGACCTGGTCCTCGACCCGATGTGCGGCATCGGCACCACCCTCGTCGAAGCCATCCACCTCGGCCGCAGTGCCCTCGGCGTCGAATACGAACTGAAATGGGCCGATCTCGCACGCCTCAACGCTGCCTCCGCCACCCGGGAACATGGCACCAGCGCCGGCGTCGTGTACTGCGGCGACGCCCGAAAACTCACCCAGCTCATCCCCGCCGCCCTCCACGGCGAGGTGGACCTCGTAGTCACCTCACCGCCGTACGGAAGCTCCGTGCACGGGCAGGTCCGCTCCACCCGCGAGACCGGCGAACGCGGTGTGGTCAAGAGGGACTACCGATACAGCCACGACCCCTCCAACCTCGCCCATGTCACCACCGACCGGCTCCTGGACGCCTTCACCGAGATCCTCGCCCAGTGCCGTTTGATGCTGCGGCCTGGCGGCACCGTCGTGGTCACTACCCGCCCGTGGCGCGAACGCGGCGAACTCATCGACTTGCCTTCGGCAGTCCTCGCCGCCGGGAAAGCCGCCGGACTCACTCCCACCGAACGCTGCGTGGCTCTCCTCGCGGGCATCCGCGACAGCCGTCTGATCATCAGGCCGTCGTTCTTCCAGATGAAGAACGTCCGCGACGCTCGCCGCCAGGGCATCCCGCTCGCGGTGATCCAGCACGAGGACGTCCTCATCTTCGCCAAGCAGGTCACCCCGAACAGAGGGTGCGAGGGCACGTTGAGGTTGAGCAGGCCACGGTGCGGAAGCCGAGCGGCCCGGTCACACGCCATCGAAGGCGTTTGTCGTTTCTGTACCCACAGAACGCAAGCTGGTTGTGGCCGCCACTGACCCGTCTGACGGACCGACCACAACTCGTTGAGGCAATTCTGCTGCCCAGCAATCGGTGGATCGCCAGGCCCCAAACGACCTTCTGAGTCAGTCAGACCACAACCGCTGCCGGTTGGACGGGCCGCTACTGTGGCTTAGCTTGGCGTTTAACCTCCGCCGTTCACCTGACCTGCTGATCTTGGTTTGTTCCCGGGACAGCAGGGCGGCCGTTCTTCACGCTTCGAGGTGTCGAGCAACGTCGCGTGAAGGAACGGCCGCTGGTGAAGAGTCTCGCCGCTGAACAGTCCGTTGACGCCGCGTTGGGCGTCCTGTCCCACTTTCGTGTCGGGTTCTACGACTGCCTCTACACCCGGGCGGATGTGCTCTTCGAGCTCACCGACGCGGTGCTGTGCTCGGACGGCCCGGTGACGTCGCTGGTCGAGTTGACGCTCACGGCCGAGCACCGGCGTGGGCACGGAGCGATGTACGACGCGGTCAATCATGGCTGGCTGGAGCCGCGGCGCCTGCGCAGGCTGCTTGCCTCCACGCCGCTGCCGCGTGCCGCCGACGGGCGGATCGTGCTCGCGGTGGATGTGAGCAACTGGCTGCGTCCCGACGCCCCCACCAGCCCGGAGCTGCTGTTCTGCCACGTCTACGGGCGGGGCCGCAGCGCGGATCAGTTCATCCCCGGCTGGCCCTACTCCTTCGTCGCCGCGCTGGAGACGGGACGCACGTCCTGGACGGCCATACTGGACGCGATCCGGCTGGGGCCGTGTGACGATGCCACCGAGGTGACCGCCACCCAGCTGCGCGAGGTGGTCACCCGGCTGGTGCACGCCGGGCAGTGGCGGCCGGGCGACGCGGACATCCTCGTCGTCATGGACACCGGCTACGACGTCACCCGCCTCGCCTACGTCCTGGCCGACCTGCCCGTCGAGCTGGTCGGCCGGCTCCGGTCGGACCGGGTCATGCTCCGGGATGCCGGCCCGCGCCGCTCCACCCCGCGTGGCGGACAGCCCCGCAAGCACGGTGGCGTCCTCACCTTCTCCAAGCCGGAGTCCTGGCACACCCCCGACCAGGCCACGACGTGCGGCACCACCCGCTACGGCACGGCCGAAGCCCTCGCCTGGGACCGGATGCACCCCCGCCTGCAGGCCCGTGGCCCCTGGCTCGACCACTGCGGTGAACTCCCCTTGATCCACGGCACGTTGGTCCGGTTGAAGGTCGAGTACCTGCCCGGTGACCGTGACCCGAAGCCGGTGTGGCTGTGGTCCTCGCGCACCGGGATGACCGGCGCAGACGTCGATGTGCGCTGGCAGGCGTTCCTCCGCAGATTCGATCTTGAACACACCTTCCGGCTGTTCAAACAGACCCTGGGCTGGACCGTCCCCAAGGTCCGCGATCCGCACACGGCCGACCTGTGGACGTGGCTGATCATCGCCGCCCACACCCAACTCCGCCTCGCCCGTCCCCTCGCCGAGGACCTGCGCCGGCCCTGGGAACGGCCCAGCGAGCCACGTCGGCTTACCCCGGCCCGAGTCCGCCGGGGGTTCCGCCACCTCCGCGTGAAGACCGCTCGTCCCGCCAGCGTGCCCAGACCCTCCAAGCCCGGACCCGGACGCCCACCCGGCTCGAAGAACCGCAGGTCAGCCCCACGTCACGAGCCCGGGAAGACCGTGAAACGAATCGAAACCCTCACCGAACATGTGCGCCTGAAACAGCAGCGAGGTTAATGATCAAGGTTAGAGGTCCTAACAAAGGCGTCGGACGTGTCTGTAGGTGATGAGACATGTAGCGAGCCCGAGGAAGGCTTCATGGATGTCGTCCCGTCGCTCCC
>NZ_JBEPBF010000173.1:0-18169 GCF_040298985.1 Streptomyces sp. NPDC001093
CTTCAGGCGCTGGGCGGCGTCCTCGGCGGCGCGTACGGCGTCGGCGGCGTCGGTGAGCAGCGCCGCCTGCCGCTCCAGCTGCGCGGCACGGGCGGCCACGCTGCCCGAGCCGCCGCGCGCCGTGGCCAGCTCGGCCTCCAGCTGGGCCTGTTCGCGCTCCAGGGTCTCGCGCCGGGTGAGGCGGGAGGCGGCCCGTACGGCGGCCTGCTGGCGGTCGGCGAGGCGCCGCTCGCGCTCGTGCTCGGCGCGCCGCAGCTCCTCGTGGGCGGCGTGCAGCGCGGAGGCGTCGCGGCGGGCGCGGGCGTACTCCTGCTCCAACTCGGCAGCGGTCTCCTCGAGTCGGGCGGTGGGCGCGTCGCCGGCCTCGGCGGTGGCGGCGGCGAGGGCCTCGCGGACGACGCCGAGCCGCCGCTGGTCCTGCGTGTGCTGCTCCTCGGCGCGCTGGTGGGCGGCGAGGGCCCGGTCCTCGGTCTCGCGGTCGACGTGTCCGGCGACCTTGCGGGCCGGCGCCGGGTGTTCGGGGGCTCCGCAGACGGCGCAGGGCTCGCCGTCGGTGAGGCGGGCGGCCAGCTCGGCGGCGATGCCGTCCAGGCGCTGTTCCTTGAGGTCCAGCCAGTGGGCGCGGGCGTCGAGGGCGCGTTGCTCGGAGGCGAGTGCCCGGCGCTGTGCGTCCTCGAGGTCCGCGGCCAGCTGGTCGCGGGTGCGGGCCGCCTCGAGGCGCCCGCGCATCGGTTCCCGCTGGACGGCGAGCTGTTCGGCGCGGGTGGCGGCCTCCTGCGCGGAGTCGACGCGGGACTGCAGCGCCGCGCGGGTGGCTTCCCACCCGGCGAGCCAGGCCTCGGCCTCGCGCAGCACGTCCTCGTCGGCGCACTCCTGGCGGTCCAGCCCGGACCGCTCCTCGGCCAGCTCGGCGAGCCGGCGTTCGGCGCGCCGGGCCGCGTCCAGGCCGCCCAGCTCCTCGGCGGCTCGGCGGGCGGCGGCGGCGAGTCCGCCCGCGCCCGCGTCGGCGTAGGAGTCGGGGAGCATGCCACGCGCGCGTGCCTCGGCCGCGGCTGCCCTGCGGTGCTCCTCCTCGGCCGCCTCCCGCAGCTCCAGCGCGGGCGCGACCGCCTCCGCCTTGCGGGACCGCTCCATGCGCCGCTGGGCCTCCTGATGGGCGCCGGCCCGCTCCTGCAGCCGCGCGGCGCGCTGCCGGGCCTCGGTGAACCGGCTCTGCAGGCGGGCGAGTTCGCGTACCTCGTCCAGGGCGCGCCGGGTCGCGGCATGAGCGGAATCGGCGGCGGCGAGGCGGCAGTGGGCGACGGTGAGGCGTTCGCGGGCCGTGGCGCGGGCGACGGCGGCGGCGCAGAGGACGGCGTCGGCCAGGCCCGGGTCACCGGGGGCCAGCTCGGGGAGCTCCATGGCGTCGCCGGCCTCCTGCTGCATGCGGTGGGCGTCGGCGAGCAGCGCCGCGTCGCCCTCCCGCACGCGTGCCTCGGTGGCCCGGCGACGCTCGGCGAGGCGCTTTTCGGCGTCGGCGAAGCGCTGGGTGTCGAAGAGGCGGCCCAGCAGCCGGCCGCGGGCCTCGGCGTCGGCGCGCAGGAAGCGGGCGAACTCGCCCTGGGGCAGCAGCACGACCTGGCAGAACTGTTCGCGGCTCATGCCGAGCAGCTGGGTGATCTCCTCGCCGATCTCCTGGTGGGAGCGGCTGCGGTCCTTCCAGGCGCCGGCCTCGGCGTCGTACTCGCGAAGCCAGGTCTGGGCCTTGTCCACGGTGGTGCCGGTGCCGCGCAGTTTGGGCCGCTCCCAGGGCGGCTGCCGGGTGATCTCGAGGCGGCGGCCGGCGACGGTCAGCTCCAGGCGGACCTCGGTGCGGGTGCGCGGCTCGGCGTGGTCGCTGCGCAGCTGCATGCCCTGGCCGTTCTGCCGGGCGCCGGGGACGGAGCCGTACAGGGCGTAGCAGACGGCGTCCAGGACGGAGGTCTTGCCGGCGCCGGTGGGGCCGTGCAGCAGGAAGAGCCCGGCGGTGGACAGGGCGTCGAAGTCGACGCTCTGGGAGCCGCCGAAGGGCCCGAAGGCGGTGACGTCGAGCCGGTGCAGCCTCACCGGGCCGCCTCCCGCACGGCGGCGTCGGCGCGCACGGCGTCGAAGGCCTCACGCAGGACGGCCGCCTCCCGTTCGTCGGGCCCGGCGCCGCGCACATGGGCGACGAAGTCGTGGGCGATCTGCTGGTCGCTGCGGCCCGCGAGGCGCCGGGCGTACGAGACCTGGGGGTCGTCCGGCGCGCGCTCGGGGGCGAAGACGAGGCTGAGGGTGTGCGGGAAGCGCTCGGTGAGCCGGGCCATGGGTTCGGCGGGGCGGACCGCGTCGGTGAGGGTGGCCTCGATCCAGGCGTCCTCGTGGCGCGTCAGCGCCGGGTCGGCGAGGAGGTCGTCCAACCCGCCCCTGATGCGGGCCAGCGGGCGCGGCACCGGGCAGTCGACGCGCTCGGCGTGGACGCGGCCGTCGCCGTCGAGGTCGACCAGCCACATGCTCTTGCGGTGGTCGGCCTCGGAGAACGAGTAGGCGAGCGGTGAGCCCGAGTAGCGCACGCGCTCGGTGATGGTCTGGCAGCCGTGCAGATGGCCGAGCGCCACATAGTCGACGCCGTCGAAGACCCCGGCGGGTACGGCGGCGACCCCGCCGACGGTGATGTCCCGCTCGCTGTCGCTGGCCTGGCCGCCGGTGACGAAGGCGTGGGCGAGCACGACCGAGCGGGTGCCCGGCTCGCGGGTGGCGAGGTCGGCGCGGACGCGGTCCATGGCGGCGCCGAGGACGGCCTCGTGACCGGCCCTGTCCACCGCGAACTCGTCCTTCACCAGGGCCGGTTCGAGGTACGGCAGACCGTAGAAGGCGACCTCCCCATGGGCGTCGGCCAGCACGACCGGGGTGCCCGCGGCCGACGGCTCGGTGCGCAGGTGGATGCCGGCACGGCCGATGAGCCCGGCGCCGACGCCGAGCCGGCGGGCCGAGTCGTGGTTGCCGGAGATCATCACCGTGGGCACGCCGAGGTCCGCGAGGCGGTGCAGGGCGTCGTCGAACAGCTCGACCGCGGCGAGCGGGGGCACCGCACGGTCGTACACATCGCCCGACACGACCACCGCGTCCACCGCGCGCTCGCGCACGGTGGTGACGAGGTGACCGATGAACTCGGCCTGGGCCCCGAGCATGTTCACCCGGTGGAAGGCCCGGCCGAGATGCCAGTCGGACGTGTGCAGGAGTCTCATGATCCCCGAGACTAACGGCCGGGTCTGACATCACGGGCGGTTACTCCCGTAACGGCCCGACACGGCAGGCCAACTTGGGTGGTTTTTACCCGATCAGGGCTGAGTGTCAGGCATCTCCGTAGGCTTCGCCGCCCAGTTCGAAGCCGGCCGTGCCCGCCGTCGCGTCCGCGAGCCACGCGCGGAACGCGTCCACGTCCGCGTCCGGCAGGCCGATCTCGATGGTGACCGCCTCGCCGTAGCGGACGTCGCGGACCTCGCGTCCGGTGGCGCGCAGGTCGTTCTGGACCTTGCCGGCGCGCTGGTGGTCGACGGTCACCGTGGCCAGCCGGAAGCGGCGCCGGGTGATCGTGCCGAGCGTGTCGAGGGTCTCGCCGACGGCGCCGCCATAGGCGCGGATGAGCCCGCCGGCGCCGAGCTTGACGCCTCCGTAGTAGCGGGTGACGACCGCGACGACGTAGCGCATCTCACGGCGCAGCAGCATCTGCAGCATGGGGACGCCGGCGGTGCCGCCCGGTTCGCCGTCGTCGCTGGCCTTCTGCACGGAGGCGTCGGCGCCGATGACGTACGCCCAGCAGTTGTGCGTGGCGTCGGCGTGCTCCTTGCGCACGGAGGCGATGAAGTCCTGCGCCTCCTGCTCGGTGGCGGCCGGGGCGAGGGCGCACAGGAAGCGGGAGCGGTTGATCTCGATCTCGTGCACGCCCGCGTGGGCGACTGTGCGGTACTCGTCCTGCATCCCGCAAGCCTATGCGGTGCCGGGGAGCGGGCGGCGACGGGCGCACGCCGTCGCGCACGCGCGCGTGGTGCTACGTCTTCTGGCCGCGCGCCACGATCAGCGAGGTCAGAAGCGCCGTGCCGGGGCCGAGGGCGGGCCAGCCGGCGCCGTACCAGGAGAGGACGGCGATCGCGGACGTGGGGAACTTCGTCCGCACCCGCTCCAGCGTGTCGTCGAGGCCGTCCCGCGCCAGCTCCAGGATCAGCTCCTCGAGACCGGGGTTGTGCCCGACCAGCAGCAGTGTCTCGACCTCGGGCGGCGCCTCGCGGACCACCTCCAGGAGCTCGGGTACGCCGGCCGCGTACAACCGCCGGTCGTAGCGCACCGGCGGCGGGGTGCCCCACTCGGCCGAGGCCAGCTCCCAGGTGCGGCGGGCGCGTACGGCCGAGGAGCACAGGGCGAGGTCGGGCAGGCAGTCCGCCTCGGCGAGGGCGCGTCCGGCGGCCGGGGCGTCGCGCAGCCCGCGCGGCGCGAGCGGCCTGCGGTGGTCCTCGACGCCCTCGGGCCAGGCGGACTTGGCGTGCCGCAGGACCACCAGCCGGCGCAGCGGGCGCGAGCCGGCCCGCGCCGTCACGAGAGGCTCCCGAGGTCGCGGGCGAGGTCCAGGGCCAGCAGACGGTCTGCGTAGACGTACGTCTCGAAGCGGGCTCCGTCGGGCAGATCCGGGGCGCTCTCGACGGCCCGCAGCACCTCCAGCACTCCGGGCAGGTCGAGGTCGTCCTCCCACGCCGAGCGCAGCCGTGCCCGCACCTCGTCGGGTACCGGCCGCGAGGGCTGCCGCGCCCACCCCGCCACGGCCCGCCGCCACCGGACCAGCCGCCCGGCGGCCTCCTCCAGCACGGCGGAGTCCAGCCGGACAGGCTCACCACGGGGGACGGAGAGCAGAGCCAGCCGAAGAGCGGAGGGGTCGGGGAGAGCGGCGAGAAGGGCGGGGAGCGGGGGGTGGGGGCCGGGCTCGGGGGCGGATTCGGGGGCGCGGCTGGGGCCGGGCTCCGTGGCGCGGCTGGGATCGGGCTCGGGGGCCCGGCTGGGGCCGGGCTCGGCGCCATGCCCGGGGGCGGATTCGGGGACATGCCCAGGGGCGGGCTCGGGGGCTCGATTAGGGCCAGGCTCGGAGGCATGCCGGGGGCCGGACTCACGGACATGCCCAGGAGCGGATTCGAGGGGCCGCCCAGGAGCAGGCTCGGGGGCACGCCCAGCGGCAGGCTCGGCGGCACGCCCAGCGACAGGCTCGGCGGCACGCCCAGGGGCAGACTCGGAGGCGTGCCGGGGGGCGGACTCACGGACATGCCCGGGAGGGGTCTCGGGGGCACGCGCAGGGCCATGCCCGGGGGCACGACCGGAGCCGGGCTCGGGGCCATGCCCGGGCCCATGCCCGGGGCCGGGCTCGCGGGCGGGATCCGCGCCTGGGCCGACCGACGGTTCCCCCGTCCAGGCCACCGGCGCGACCCACACCACCGGTCCCCCGCCGGAGGCGTCCGGTGGGTCGGTCGTCACGTGGATCGTCTGCGCCTCCCCCAGCCCCGAGGCGAGGTCGCGGGCGTCCTCGAAGGGGCGGATGGCCAGGGCGGTCGCGGCGGTGCGGAGTTCGGTGGGGCGGTGGGGTGCGGCGAGGGTCGCCCAGACCGGTGTGCCGCCCAGCTCCAGGGCGCGGACCAGGAGGTCGGCGGTGAGGAGAACGCGCAGGGCCGTCAGGTCGGGGCCGGAGGCGTGGGCCTCGATGCGGGTCAGGCCGCGGCGGGCGGGCGCGGCGGGGACGGGCTCACCGGTTCGGGCGTCGAGGATGCGCAGCACGGGCTGAGCGTAGGCGGGCGGACGGCCGTACGCAGGCATCTCGTGCCGATTCCGGACATGGTGGCGAGATGGCGGGACGGGAATCCTGATCCGCCCCCGTACTGTTGCCCAGGGGAACAGTTCCCGCGGCCCGAGGAGGCGGTCGTGTACGGCGACGAAGCGACGATCCGCAGGATCCTGACCGAGCTGGGCGACACGTGGGCGGTGGTCGGTCTGTCCACCAACCGGAGCCGGGCCGCCTACGGGGTGGCGCAGGTGCTCCAGCGGTTCGGCAAGCGGATCGTCCCGGTGCACCCCAGCGCCGAGACGGTGCACGGCGAGCAGGGGTACGCCTCCCTCGCGGACGTCCCCTTCGAGGTCGACGTGGTCGACGTCTTCGTGAACAGCGAGCTGGCCGGCGCGGTGGCCGACGAGGCCGTGACGACGGGGGCGCGAGCGGTGTGGTTCCAGCTCGGGGTCGTGGACGAGACGGCCTACGAGCGGACCCGGGCGGCAGGCCTCGACATGGTGATGGACCGTTGTCCGGCCATCGAAATTCCGCTCCTGGACCAGTGAATCTTTCTTTCTACTCACAATCCTCCGCTGAATATTGACATTCCGGTCGGCCATCTGACCTGTGACAAGGCCGTGACCGAGTGTGCGCCCAAGACACCTAAGATCCCAGGTCAAAATTTGGTTAACACTCTTTTGCTCACTCGGAAAGCCTCCCTAGCCTGTGGCCTCCTTGCTCGTAAACGCTGCGTATAGATCTGAGAGGCCACTAGACATGGCGAACGTCGACCAGGCTGCGCCGGTAGCCACAAGCGACACCGGCGGCGGCCTGCGCCGCGATGTGGGGCTCATCGGCCTGATGTGGGCTTCGGTGGGTTCCATCATCGGCTCCGGCTGGCTCTTCGGTGCCGAGAAGGCCGTCGTGGCGGCCGGCCCCGCCGCGATCATCTCGTGGGTGATCGGCGCGGTGGCGATCGTGCTGCTCGCCCTCGTGCACGCCGAGCTCGGCGGCATGTTCCCGGTGGCGGGCGGTACCGCCCGTTACCCGCACTACGCCTTCGGCGGACTGGCCGGTATGTCCTTCGGCTGGTTCTCCTGGCTGCAGGCCGCGACGGTGGCCCCGATCGAGGTCGAGGCCATGATCGGCTACGCCAAGCACTGGCACTTCGCCGACGGCCTGCAGAACGCCAACGGCACACTCACCACCAGCGGCATCGTCGTCGCGGTGCTCCTGATGGCCGTGTTCGTCGCGGTCAACTTCCTCGGTGTCCGCGTCCTGGCACACACCAACAGCGCCGCCACCTGGTGGAAGATCGCGGTCCCGCTCGCGGCGATCTTCATCATCGCGATCGGCAACTTCCACCCGGCCAACTTCACCTCCGAGGGCTTCGCCCCGTTCGGCGCCAAGGGCGTCCTCACCGCGATCAGCTCCAGCGGCATCATCTTCGCGCTGCTCGGCTTCGAGCAGGCGATCCAGCTGGCCGGCGAGAGCCGCAACCCGAAGCGTGACCTGCCGCGCGCGACGCTCGGTTCGGTCGCGATCGGCGCCACGATCTACGTCCTGCTCCAGGTCGTGTTCATCGCCGCCCTGCCGCACGCCTCCTTCGCGAAGGGCTGGGCCAACCTGGCCTACGCCGGCATCAGCGGCCCCTGGGCCGGTCTCGCCTCGCTGGTCGGCCTGGGCTGGCTGGCCTGGGTCCTGTACGCCGACGCGATCATCTCCCCCGGCGGCACCGGCCTGATCTACACCACCGCCACGTCCCGTATCTCCTACGGCCTGGCCAAGAACGGCTACGCCCCGAAGCTCTTCGCCAAGACCGACTCGCGCGGTGTGCCGTGGTTCGGCCTGGCGATGTCGTTCGTGACCGGTGTGATCTGCTTCGCGCCGTTCCCGAGCTGGCAGACGCTGGTCGGCTTCATCACCTCGGCGAGTGTGCTGATGTACGCGGGCGCCCCGCTGGCCTACGGCGTCTTCTCCGACCGGCTGCCGAACCACGAGCGTCCGTACAGGCTGCCCTTCGGCAAGTTCATCTCGCCGCTGTCCTTCGTGGTCGCCAACCTGATCATCTTCTGGTCCGGCTGGGACACCCTGTGGCGCCTGGGCTGCGCGATCCTGATCGGCTACGTGCTGCTCGGCTCCTACGCCTGGTACGCGATCCGCAAGAACCTGCCCAACGCGCCGCGGCTGGACTTCAAGGCCGCGCAGTGGCTGCCGCCCTACCTGGTGGGCATCGGCGTGATCTCCTACCTGAGCACCTTCGGCGGTAACGGTGACCTGCCGCTGTGGTGGGACATCCTGGTCGTCGCGGTGTTCTCGCTCGCCATCTACTACTGGGCCAAGGCGACCGCCTCCAAGCCCGAGCAGATCGAGCGCGACATCGAAGAGGTTGTCGTCACCGACGCCCCGGCGCACTGACCCCGCTCTCCCCTGGTGTCCCGTCAGCCGGTCCCGGCTGACGGGACACCGTCATAATGCGGGGGTGATCTCCCCTTCCCCCCACCTCAGCTCCGCGCCCGAGGAACGCCGTACGGTCGTCGTCGTGGGCGCCGGTCCGGCCGGGCTGACCGTCGGCGGCATCCTGCGGGCCGCCTCCGTCGACTGTGTCGTCCTGGAGACCGAGAGCAGGCAGTTCATCGAGACCCGGCCCCGGGCCGGTGTCATCGAGGAGTGGGCGGTGCGCGAACTCGGCCGGCGCGGACTGTCCGAACGGCTCGTGGAGCGCGCCGAGTCGCACAGCGCCTGCGAGTTCCGCTTCGACGGCGAGCGGTACCGCTTTCCGTACGCCGACCTGACCGGCAGCCATCACCACATCTACCCTCAGCCGTTGCTGGTGACGGACCTGGTGCGGGAGTACGCCGACGTACGCGGCGGCGACATCCGCTTCGGCGTGCGCGACGTCTCGCTGCACGACCTGGACTCCGACCGGCCGGCGGTGTCGTACCGGTGCCCGGACACGGGTGAACGGCGGCTGGTGCGCTGCGATTTCGTCGCGGGCTGCGACGGCGCGCGCGGCGTCACGCGGGACGCGATACCCGTCGAGCGCAGGCGGATCGCGCGGCAGGACGACGGCATAGGCTGGCTGGCGCTGCTCGCGGAGGTCCCTCCGTCGACGGACTGCGTCCTGTTCGGCGTCCATCCACGCGGTTTCGCCGGCCAGATGCCCCGCAGCCCGGAGCTGACCCGCTTCTACCTCCAGTGCCCGCCCGGCGACGATCCGGGGAACTGGCCGCACGACAGGGTCTGGAGCGAGCTGCGCGAGCGGCTCGGCGCGGCCGGAGCGCCCCCGCTCGGCGAGGGCCGGCTGGTCGAGAAACGCGTCCTGGATATGCATCACTATGTCGTCGAACCCCTCGCGCACGGGCGGCTGTTCCTCGCCGGGGACGCCGGTCACCTGGTGGCGCCCATCGCCGCGAAGGGCATGAACCTCGCCCTGCACGACGCCTTCCTGCTGGGCGACGCGCTCGTGGCCCACGTCACGAAGGGCGACGGCAGCGGCCTGGACGGCTACTCGACGGCGTGTCTGCGCCGGGTGTGGGACTACCAGGAGTTCTCGCAGTGGCTGTCGGACATCTATCACGGTGTCTCGTCCGGCGACCCGTTCCGCGCGGCCACCACACTGGCCCGGCTGCGCCGCCTGTTCACCTCACCGACCGCGGCGGCGGCCTTCGCCGAGCAGTACCTCGGCACCGCAAGCGCCTACTGAACTGCGCCGGGCCGGCGCAGCGGATCTGCCGTCCGCCGGCTTCAGGCGACCCCGAGGCCCTCCAGCACCACGGCGCCCGGCAGGTCCGCGAGGGCCTTGCCGGGCACCAGCAGCTTGCCGCGCCGGCGTCCGCTGCCGACGAGGACGTAGGGCAGGTCGACCACGGCCGAGTCGATCAGCACCGGCCAGCCGGCGGGCAGTCCGACCGGGGTGATGCCGCCGTACTCCATGCCGGTCTCGCCGGTCGCCGTCTCCATCGAGGCGAAGGAAGCCTTGCGGGCGCCGAGTTGGCGGCGCACCACGCCGTTGACGTCGACCCGGGTGGTGGAGAGCACCACGCACGCGGCGAGGGTGGTCTCGCCGCCCCGCTTGCCCGCGACCACCACACAGTTCGCCGACTGCTCGAGCAGCTCGCGGCCGTAGTGCTCCACGAAGACGGCCGTGTCGGCCCAGCGCGGGTCCGTCTCGACGTAGAGGACCCGGTCGGCGGGCACCGCGCCCTGCCAGTTGCGTACGGCGTCGGCGACCGGGGCGGTCAGCTCCTGAAGGCAGTCCGGGACGGGGGTGGCGGTATCGAAGTCTCCGATGGGTGCACGCATGGCCGCACGCTAACAGCCCGCCGCAGTGCCGTTCAGCGGACGGGCGGTACCGAGACGGCCATGACCATCTCCATCGGTACGTCGCCCTCGTTGCCATAGGTGTGCGAGGTGCTCGCCTCGAAGGTGGCGCTCGCGCCGGTCGGCACCAGGTGCTTCACGCCGTCCACGGTGAGGGTCAGCTCGCCGGCGGTGACATGGACGAGTTCCACCGTGCCCGCCGGGTGGGGCTCGGAGGGGCTCTGCTCGCCGGGCATCAGCCGCCAGTCCCACATCTCCAGCGGACCGGGCGCCTCCGTGCCGGCGAGGAGGCGGTTGTAGCTGCCGGCGTCCGTGTGCCACAGCCGTACGGCCTGCTCGGCGGGGACGATGCGGACGGTGGGGCCCTGTTCGTAGTCGAGCAGGGTGGTGATGCTGATGCCGAGCGCGTCGCCGATCTTGACGACGGTGCCGATGCTGGGGTTCGTCCGGGCCTGCTCGATCTGGATGAGCATGCCACGGCTGACGCCCGCGCGGGCGGCGAGCGCGTCCAGGGTGAAGCCGCGCTCGGTGCGCCAGCGCTTGACGTTGCGCGCCAGGGACTGGGTCAGCAGGTCGAGGTCCGACACATCACGTCCATCGATGAGTGTTCAATATATGGGATGACATAGTTCACTTCACTGAACTACGGTGGGGTGTACCTGATCGTTCACCAAACTGTACTGCGAGGCCGGCCGTGACAGCATTCTTCGCCCTCACCACCAGCCTGCTGTGGGGACTGGCCGACTTCGGCGGCGGACTGCTGACCCGGCGCACGCCCGCACTGACGGTCGTCGTCGTCTCGCAGGCCATCGCGGCGACGGTCCTCGGCGCGATCGTCGTCGCGACCAGCGGATGGAGCGAGGCCGGGCCCCGCCTGTGGTTCGCGTTCGCCGCCGGGCTGGCCGGACCGGTGGCCCTGCTCTCCTTCTACAAGGCCCTGGCGCTCGGCCCCATGGGGGTCGTCTCGCCGCTCGCGACACTCAGCGTGGCCGTGCCGGTCGGCGTGGGCCTCGTCCTCGGCGAGCGGCCCGGAATGCTGCAGGTCGCGGGCATCGCCGTGGCCGTCACCGGGGTCGTCCTCGCGGGCGGTCCACAGCTGCGCGGCGCGCCCGTACAGCGGCGGACGATCCTGCTCACGCTGGTCGCGGCGCTGGGCTTCGGCACGGTCTTCGCCCTGATCACGGAGGCCTCGACCACCGTCACAGGCCTGTTCCTGGCGCTGTTCGTCCAGCGGCTGACGAACGTCGCGGTCGGCGGGGCCGCGCTCGCCGTCTCCGTCCGGCGGGGCGGCCGGGCGGTGCCGGAGGGCGGCTTCCCGTGGGCCTCGCTGCCCGCGCTGGCCTTCGTCGGGCTCGCCGACGTGGCCGCCAACGGCACCTACGCGGTCGCCGCCCAGCACGGCCCGGTCACCGTGGCGGCCGTCCTCGCCTCGCTGTACCCGGTGGTGACCGCGCTGGCCGCGCGCGGCTTCCTCAGCGAGCGGCTGCGCGCGATCCAGGCCGCGGGCGCGGGGCTGGCGCTGCTCGGCACCCTGCTGCTGGCGACCGGCTGAGGGCTGCGGAGCCGGGCACCGCGAGACGGCGCACCCAGGCTCATCCACGCGAGCCCGAAAAAAGTCGGACGGCGATATCGGACGGCGATGTCGAGAACCCGCCTCCGGCTCCGTCCCCGGGGTGAACGCGACCACAATGGGTCGCACCAGCACCGAGGAGAACCACGATGGCCAAGTACCTGCTGCTCAAGCACTACCGCGGCGCCCCTGCATCGGTCAACGACGTGCCGATGGAGCAGTGGACGCCGGAGGAGATCTCGGCCCACGTGCAGTACATGCGCGACTTCGCGGCCCGCCTCGAGGAGACCGGCGAGTTCGTCGACAGCCAGGCGCTGGCCCCCGAGGGGACGTTCGTCCGGTACGACGGTGAGGGACGCCCGCCGGTCACCGACGGGCCGTTCGCCGAGACCAAGGACGTCATCGCCGGCTGGATGGTGATCGACGTCGACACCTATGAGCGGGCCCTCGAGCTGGCCGGGGAGCTGTCGGCCGCCCCCGGGGCCGGCGGGAAGCCGATCCACGAGTGGCTCGAGCTGCGCCCGTTCCTCGGCGGGCACGAGCACTGCGTCACGGAGTGACCTCCCTCGATGAACGAGGTGCTGCTCCGGAGCCTCACTCCGAGCGTGCTCGCCGTCCTCGTGCGCCGCGGAGCGGACTTCGCGGCGGCCGAGGACGCCGTGCAGGACGCACTGGTCGAGGCACTGCGCGTCTGGCCGGCCGACCCGCCGCGGGATGCCAAGGGCTGGCTGATCACCGTCGCCTGGCGCAAGTTCCTCGACGCGACCCGGGCGGACGCCGCCCGCCGTCGGCGTGAGGACCTCGTCGACGAGGAACCGGTGCCCGGTCCTGCGACCGCCGAGGACGACACCCTCCAGCTGTACTTCCTGTGCGCCCACCCGTCGCTGACGCCGTCGTCGGCGGTCGCGCTCACGCTGCGCGCCGTCGGCGGGCTCACCACCCGCCAGATCGCCCAGGCCTATCTGGTGCCCGAGGCGACCATGGCGCAGCGGATCAGCCGGGCCAAGCGCACCGTCTCCGGCGTGCGGTTCGACCAGCCCGGGAACGTCGCCACCGTGCTGCGCGTCCTGTACCTGGTCTTCAACGAGGGCTACTCCGGCGATGTCGACCTCGCCGCCGAGGCCATCCGGCTCACCCGGCAGCTCGCGGCCGCCGTCGACCACCCCGAGGCGGCGGGGCTGCTCGCTCTCATGCTGCTCCACCACGCCCGGCGTGCGGCCCGGACCGCGCCCGACGGCAGCCTGGTGCCGCTCGCCGAGCAGGACCGCGGCCGGTGGGACACCGCCTTGATCGCCGAGGGCGTCGGGATCCTCCAGGCGGCCCTGGCCCGCGACCGGCTGGGCGAGTTCCAGGCCCAGGCCGCCATCGCGGCACTCCACGCCGACGCGCCCGCCGCCGAGGAGACCGACTGGGTGCAGATCGTCGAGTGGTACGACGAGCTCACGCGCCTGACCGACAGCCCCGTCGTACGGCTCAACCGCGCGGTCGCCGTCGGGGAGGCCGACGGACCGCGCGCCGGCCTGACGGCGCTCGCGGCGCTGGACGCCTCACTGCCCCGCCACACCGCGGTGGCGGCGTACCTCCACGAACGCGACGGCGACCTGGCGACGGCGGCACGGCTGTACGCCGAGGCGGCCCGCAGGGCATCCAACCTCGCCGAGCGCGACCACCTGATGCGCCAGGCCGCCCGGCTCAACGCCCGCCGACGTCGCTGACGGGCCGCGCTCGGACCTTCCCGCGGCACTGGGCGAGCCCGTGGCCGCAGCGGTCGGCTCACCGGGCGTGGGCGGGCCAAGACCAGCTACTCACACCCGGTTTCCAGTTGCGCGAGCCGGGACACCCCGTCCTCGTCCAGTTCCGCCAGCGCCCGCAGCTGCTCCGGCGTCGTCCCTTCCGGAATGGGCACCGGGGCCGGCGTCCTGAGCGGCGGCTGCCAGCCCTGCTCGGCCGTCCAGCGCCGGACGACCCGGGCGGGCGCCCCGGCCACCACGGCGTGGTCCGGCACCGTGCCCCGTACGACCGCGCCGGCCGCGACCACCACGTTCCGGCCGATCCGCGCGCCCGGCAGGATCACCGCGCCGGTGCCGATCCAGCAGCCCGCGCCGATCTCCACCGGCTCCATGCGCGGCCACTGCCTGCCGATGGGCTGGTGCGGGTCGTCGTAGGAGTGGTTGGTGGAGGTGACGTAGACGTACGGGCCGAAGTAGCAGTCGCTGCCGATGGTGACCGTCGTGTCCGCGATGACATGGCTGCCGCGGCCGAGGACCACACCGTCGCCGATGCGCAGGATCGGGTCCGGACCGAGGTCCAGGTCCGGCATCAGGCCGGCGGTCAGGGTGACCTGCTCGCCGATGATGCAGTGCGAGCCGAGGTGGATCCAGGGCTCGCCGAAGACCGTGCCGAGCGGGAAGGCGAGCCGGGTGGCCTCGCCGATCGCGCCGAACTTCAGGCGGCCGGGGTGCTCGGCGGTGACGGAGCCCGTGCGCTGAGCCCAGGCCCACGCCGCGTGCACCGCGCGTTGGGCGAGGCGGTGGCGCCAGGACGAGAACGTGTTCTTGGGCTTCGGCACGGGCTTACGTTACTCAGCGGTTGCCTTCGGCGAGAGGGTGGGCCGCTGTGATCTTTGCCCCACCCTTTGTCGTACCGTGCGGGGTACTTGCGGGGCTCTTTGCGGGGCACTCATGGAGGCGAGGAGACGGTGATGACACAGCAGGCGCTGATCGTGGGCATCGGTGGCAAGGAGCCCCGGATCGATCCCGAGGCGTTCGTGGCGCCTACCGCTTCCGTGATCGGGGACGTCACGCTGCACACGGGGGCCAGTGTCTGGTACGGGGCCGTGGTGCGCGGGGATGTCGAGAAGATCACCGTGGGTGCGCAGGCGAATGTGCAGGACAACGTCACGCTGCACGCGGATCCCGGGTTTCCGGTGAGCGTGGGTGCGCGGGTGTCCATCGGGCACAACGCCGTCGTGCATGGGGCGACCGTGGAGGACGACTGCCTCATCGGGATGGGGGCGACCGTGCTGAACGGGGCCGTGATCGGCGCCGGATCGCTCGTGGCCGCTCAGGCTCTGGTGCCGCAGGGGATGGTGGTGCCGCCCGGGTCGCTGGTGGCCGGGGTGCCGGCGAAGGTGAAGCGGCCGTTGTCGGAGGAGGAGCGGCAGGGGGTCACCCTGAACGGCACGATGTACGCGGAGTTGGCGAAGGCCCATCGCGGGGTGCATGAGTAGACGCCTGGGCGGATGCCGGTGCGGGTGCGTTGTGGTGGGTTCGCCCCCGCGCGGCGGAGCCGCATGTCGACACAGCCGAGCCGCGCCCCTTACGGGGCGCCTTACTCCCCGGCGCTCACAGGTTCTGCCTCCCGGTCCGCCTGCTGCTGGGCCTTCTTCGCCTTGCGCCTGATGATCAGCATGGTGGCGAGGCCGATCACCACAGCCGCGGCCAGCCCCACGTAGGAGAACTTCTTCAGCCAGCCCTCGGCGACCACACCGACGTAGTAGACGGCCGCCGTGGTGCCGCCCGCCCAGCAGATGCCACCGAGGACGTTGGCGGTCAGGAACTTCCAGTACGGCATCTGCAGGACGCCCGCGAGCGGGCCGGCGAAGATGCGCAGGAGGGCGATGAAGCGGCCGAAGAAGACGGCCCACATGCCCCACTTCTCGAAGGACCGCTCGGCGGTGGCCACATGGCCCTCGCTGAAGTGCTTCGGGAACTTGTCGCCGAGCCAGGCCAGCAGCGGGCGACCGCCCTTGCGGCCGATCGCGTAGCCGATGGAGTCGCCGATCACGGCGCCCGCCGTCGCGCACGCGCCGAGGACGACCGGGTTGATGCCCGAGTGCTGGGAGGACATCAGCGCCGCCGAGACCAGGATGATCTCTCCGGGAAGCGGGATGCCCAGGCTCTCCAGACCGATCACCAGGGCCACCACGGCGTAGACGACGGCCGCGGGCACCGTGTCGAGCCATTCCTGCACGTGCACCGCGGGATCCTCCCCTGTCGCCGTCCTTGCCTTCCGGGCCGCCGCATGCAAAGCGCGCCCCAAGGGAAGGCTACCTGGTCGGCGGTGGACGGCGGCTTGCGCGCACCCGCCCGGCGGCACCGTCCCGCCCTCGCGCCTTCGGCTTTCGGACATCCCCGTGTCACGCGGGAGGGGAAGGCTCCCCGCGGTATCGCCCGACCCGCCTCCCCCAGGTCCCCGCCGCGGGACCCGCCGCGGAAGGACGACGTCCCCGTGTCCTCACTGTCTCCGTCCCCCTCGCTCCCCTCCCCGCCGTGTCCCCGGACGGCGGATCCGCTCCCCGTCGGCGCCGGTGCTCTGCCGGACCCCGGTCCCGGCGGCGCTCCCCGGCCCGCGTCCCCCCTCGTGGCCCGGCACCTGCGGCTGGCCCTGTGCCTGGCTCCCCTCCTGCTGGCCGCCGGCTGGGCCGTCGCCAACCGGCCGGTGATGTACGAGGGGGTCCGGCGGCTGGTCGCGGCCGACCCCGGATGGCTGCTGGCCGGAGCCGCTCTCACCTGCCTGAACCTTGTGGCGGCCACGTGCGTCCGGCAGGGCGCCCTGCCCGACCGGGTGCCCCCGGGGCTGCTGCTGGCCTCGCAGTTCGCCGCCGGTGCCGCCAACCACGCGCTGCCGGGCGGGCTCGGCGCCCACGCCGTCACCCTGCGCTTTCTGCGGGCCCGCGGGATTCCGCCGGCCCGGGCCACCGCGTCGATCGGGCTGTACTCGCTGGCCAAGTCCAGTGCGAAGACCCTGGTCCTGCTGGTGTTCCTCGCCACGTCGCCGGCCTGGCGGCGCCTGGGTGATCTGGTCCCGGACGGGCGGCTGCTGGTCCCGCTCGCCGCCGTCGCCGGCGGGGCCGTCGCGGCGGCCGGGGTGCTGCTGACGGTCGTACGGCCCTTGCGGCGGCCGGTGACCGGGCTGCTGCGCTCCGCCCTCGCCGACGCGCGGGAGGTGCACGCGCGGCCCTGCCGGGTGGTCGCGCTGTGGGGCGGGGCGGTCGCGATGCCGCTGCTGCAGGGGACGACCCTGGCCTGTGTCGGTGCCTCGCTCGGGCTGGGGCTGCCGTGGGCGCACGTGGTGCTCGCCTATCTCGCGGCGGGCACGGCCGTCGGCGCGGTTCCGGCGCCGGGCGGGTTCGCGGTCGACGCGGCGCTGGTGTGGACGCTGGTCACCTTCGGCTCCGCGCCGGCGGTGGCCACCGCGACGGTCATCGGCTACCGGGTGCTGACCGACTGGGTGCCCCTGTTGCCGGGCACCTTGACCCTGTCCGCGCTGATCCGGGCCAAGGTGCTGTGAGCCGGGATCACTCGCGGCGCGCCACCAGGCGGTAGGCGTTGGACAGGCCGAGGCGGTGGGACAGGGGGCGTACCGCGAGCCGGTCGAGGAGCGTCGCCGTGATGAGCGCGGGCACCCCCGCGAGGAGCACCGCGGTGCGCATGGTGCGGCGCAGGGCGCCGGGCGGCTGGGGCAGCCAGGGGGCGTCCTCGCGCGGGGCGGTGTGGTCGAGGGCCAGCCAGACCGCGGCGAGCAGGTCGACCGGATCGTGTGCCGCGGCGTGCTGCTCGGCGACCACCGTGAAGCCCCGCTCGGTCAGTCGTCGCCGCAGGCCCGCGACCGGCATGAAGTGCAGGTGCTGGGGCTGCAGCCAGGGCAGCCACCAGCGGCCGAGCAGCCGGGCGTAACGGCTCTCCGGGTCCGGCACCTCGACGAGGAGGTGGCCGCCGGGGCGTACGGCCTCGTGGGCGGCGCGGAGTTCGCGGTCCGGGTCGGTGCTGTGCTCCAGGTAGTGGAACATGCTCACCACGTCGTAGCGGGCGGCGAGTTCGGGCGCGAGCTCGGGGAAGGCGCCGCGGTAGGCCTGGTCCACGCGGCCCTCGCGGGCGGCGAGTTCGACGCCGTCGGTGAAGTCGAGCCCGTCGAAGGCGGTGCCGGGCAGGACGGCGCGGGCGGTCGCGCAGAAGTGGCCGTGGCCGGTACCGACGTCCAGCCACGCCTTCGGGGCGGGATCGTGCGGGAGCATCGCCTCGGCACGGGCCCGGTACATGGCGCCACGGCCGCCGAAGGTGCCGCTCATGCGCTGCTCGCCGAGGCCGTCGTAGAAGTCCCGGTAGTAGAACTCCAGGCCTTCCTGGGTCAGTCGGGGGTTCTGGAAGATGTGGCCGCAGTCGGCGCAGCGGTCGAGGGTGAAGCGGCCGGGCTTGTGCTGGAGCAGGTCGGTGGTGCGCAGGCGGGTGCCGAGCCGGTCCGAGCCGCACCAGGGGCAGTCGGGGCGGCGGGCGGTGAAGAACCGGTCCGTGCCGGCCGCCAGGTCTCTCAGGTAGGCGGGGCGCAGGGCGGCGATACGGGCCGCCTTGGCCGTCCTGCTGCTGGTGTCCTCGGGGTCACTCATCGGCCCTCCGCTGCGAGTCGTTCGAGATGGGCCGCCGCGGCGCGGGCGCCGCCCGCCGCGCGGAACGCGGTGCGGATCCGGGCGGCGGCGG
>NZ_JBEPBF010000174.1:0-17890 GCF_040298985.1 Streptomyces sp. NPDC001093
CGGGCCGGGCCGGTCGAGGCGGTCGAGGTCCGCCGCGGCGGGGCGCTCGACACCGCCTGCGCCCAGGGCGAGCACGAGGACGGCCACCAGCCCGGGCAGACAGCCGAGCAGCATCAGCAGGGCGCCGGGTATCCGCCGGGCTCCCCGGCGCCCCGGCTCCGGCGTGTCGGCCGGCTCCGGTGTCTCCAGCGGGCCGGGCGTGTCCGGCGGCTTCGGCATTCCCGCCATCGCGGGTGTCGCCGGCCCTTCGGATGCCTCGGGTGTCCTTCCCGCCTCCCGCGTCCGCGAGGTCCCGGGTGTCTGTCCCGGGTCCGGCGTCCGCGTGCTCGGCGTCGGCGGGAACCCGGGTCCCCGGCGTCTCAGGCGTCTCATCTGTCTCATGGATCTCAGGCGTCTCATGGATATCAGGAGCCTCAGCTGTTGTCTCAGGAGTTCCAGCAGTCCCGTACGACCCGGGGTCGCGGACGTCTGCGGCGCCCCGGAGGACTCCGGCGTCCCGGCTCCCCCCGGCGCCCCGGCCAACTCCGGCATACCCTGCATAACGGGTGTATCCCCCGGCTGCGGAGTCACCGGCAGCTTCGGCCCCGGTGTCCCCGGCCTGCCCAGCGGCTTGCGCCTGCCGAGCGTCTCCAGTCTTTTTCGGACGGCGTGCATGAGCCCACTCTCGGGCGGCCGGGCCGTGCCCGCGATGTGCACTCTGCCACCTGGCGGAACCATCATCCCGGTCCGGGACGTTTCCGGGGGTACACACATACGAGGCCGGTTCGCCGCCCGGTGGCCGTGCCCGTGAGTGGGTGACTGATCACCGGCCCCGTCCCGTCCGTACTGAGGGGTCCGAGAGAAAGGCGGCTCCGTGGACCTGCTCGACCTGGTGCTCGTGCTGGTGATCCTCGTCTACGCGGCGTCCGGTTACCGGCGCGGGCTGGTGGCCGGCTGCGTCTCGCTGGCCGGGTTCGTCGGCGGTGCCGTCGTCGGCGTGTGGGTGCTGCCCTGGGTGACCGGCCTGGTGGAGCGCGGTACGGCGCAGGCGACGACCCTCGCGGTGGTGACCGTGCTGGTGCCCGCGGTGGTGGGGCACGAGCTCGCCGGCCGGCTGGCGCTGCGGCTGCGCGGGGAGCTGGACCGGGGCCCGCTGCGGGTGCTGGACGGGCTGGGGGGCGCGGCGGCGAACTCGGTGGCGGTGCTGATCGTGGCCTGGGTGGCGGCGAGCGTGCTGGGCGCGGCCCCGTCCCAGACGCTGAACGCGGCGATACGGAACTCGACGCTGCTGGGCGCGGTGCAGGACGCGATGCCGGACACCACGCCCGCGTGGTTCTCGCGGGCCACGTCGGCGCTGACCGAGGCGGGCTTCCCGCAGGTCTTCAACCCGTTCGAGAACGAGTCGACGGCAAGGGTGGCCCGGCCCTCCGGGGACAGCGTCACCCCGGCCGCGACGAGCGCCGCCAAGCTGAGCACGGTGAAGATCGAGGGCGCCTCGGGCAACGAGGGGCGCGAGGGCAGCGGTTTCGTCTACGCCGCGGGGCATGTGATGACCAACGCGCACGTGGTGGCGGGCATCGACCACCCGAGCGTGCGGGTCGGCGGCGTGGGGCGGTCGTACCTGGCCCGGGTGGTGCTCTTCGACCCCGACCGGGACGTGGCAGTGCTGTATGTGCCCGGGCTGCACGCCCCGGTGCTGCGGTTCGACACCAGCGCGACGCGCGGTGACTCGGCGGTGGTCGCGGGCTATCCGCAGGACGGCGGGCTGGACCTGCAGGCGGCGACGGTGGCGAGCCGGGTGCGGGCGACCGGGCAGAACATCTACAACGACGCCGCGGTCACCCGGGACATCTACTCGATCCGCTCCACGGTCCGGCCGGGCAACTCCGGCGGCCCGCTGCTGACCACGACGGGCAAGGTGTTCGGGGTGGTCTTCGCGCGCTCCACCTCGGACGCCGAGACGGGGTACGCGCTGACGGCGGACGAGGTGACGGGCGACGCCCAGCGCGCCGCGACGACGACGGCGCCGGTGGACACCGGCCAGCTGGTCAGCTCCTAGGCCGGCTCCCGGGCTCCGGCCGGCCGGCTCCCGGCGGTCAGACGCGCCGGCCCATGAGTACGTCGTCGACGTAGGCGCCGTCGAGGAGGAACTCCTCCGGCTGCACTCCCTCGACGGCGAACCCCTCGGACTCGTACAGCGCGCGGGCCGGGGCGTTGTGCCCGAGCACGCGCAGGCTCAGCCGCCGCGCCCCGCGCCCGCGCGCCTCCTCGACGGCGCCCCGGATGAGCGCGCGCCCGAGGCCCCGCCCGCGCGCCTCCTCGGCGACGGCGAGGCCCTGGATCTGCAGGACGTGCGCGTTGGAGGCCAGCGGGGTGGGGCGGGCGATGCGGACATAGCCGGCGACCCGCCCGTCGGCCACGGCGACCAGGTAGTCCTCCGGGAGGTGGCGCTCGTCGAAGAACGGGCCCTCCGGCGGGGGCGACACGGCGTGCAGGGTGGACCAGGTGGCCCGGTCGAGGGCGGCCAGTCGTTCTTCGTCGGCGGGCACGGCGATGCGTATGTACGGCTCCGGCATGACGATCACGGTACGGCGGGCCGCCGGAGCACCTCACGGGGTTTTCGCGCGGGCATGCTGGGGCCATGGAACGTATGCGCATCGCGGTGGCCGGCGCGTCCGGGCTCATCGGCAGCGCCCTGGTGCGGTCCCTGACCGCGGACGGGCACGAGGTGGTACGACTGGTACGCCGGGCGGCAGCGGGCCCGTACGAGGTCTGCTGGGACCCCGAGGGGCAGTACGTGGACGCGGCCGGGCTGACCGGCTGTGCCGCGGTGGTCAATCTGGCCGGGGCGGGCATCGGCGACCGGCGCTGGACGCCGTCGTACAAGCGGCTGCTGCGGGACAGCCGGGTGCTGGGCACGGCCGCGCTGGCGGAGGCGGTGGCCGCGCTGCCCGAGCCGCCGCGGGTCTTCGTCAGCGGCAGCGCGATCGGCTTCTACGGCGACACCGGCGACCGGGCGGTGGACGAGGACGCCCCGCCGGGCGACGGTTTCCTGCCCTCGCTGTGCGTGGAGTGGGAGGAGGCGGCGGCGCCCGCGCAGGAGGCGGGCGTGCGGACGGTGTTCGCGCGCACGGGCCTGGTGGTGGCGCGCGGCGGCGGGGCCTGGGGGCGGCTGTTCCCGCTGTTCCGGGCGGGGCTCGGGGGGAGGCTGGGCGACGGTCGGCAGTACTGGTCGTACATCGCGCTGCACGACGAGGTCGCCGCGATCCGGCATCTCATCGACGACGACACGCTCTCCGGGCCGTTCAACCTGACGGCCCCGCGGCCGCTGACGAACCGTGAGATCACGGCGGCGATGGCCCGCGTGCTGCACCGCCCCGCCCCCTTCGCGGTCCCGGCGCCGGTGCTGCGGGCGGTGCTGGGCGACATGGCGGGGGACGTGCTGGGCAGCCAACGGGTGCTGCCGAGGCGGCTGTTGGAGTCGGGGTTCCGGTTCGCGTTCCCGGGGATCGAGGAGGCGATCCGCTCCGCGGGGTGAACCGGCGCCTGCAACACCGGCGAACGGATGTGACCGCATGCGACCTCTATGCGACCGTGCCCTGTTGATGCGCGACTGTTCGTGACCGATCACGGACCTAACCTCGAGGCGAACTCGGGTATTCCCGGAGCCAGTTGGGGGCATGACGTCTCCACCGGCCGCGCAACCACAGGAGGGGCCTCGTGCTTGAGCCCGCGTACCAGGTGGACGTCGTCATCGTGGGAGCCGGAATCGCCGGACTCTCGGCGGCTCATCGGCTGACCAGCGCAGGAATCTCGACCGCAGTCCTCGAGGCCGCCCCTTACGTCGGCGGCCGCATGTCGACGGAGAAGGTCGACGGCTTCCGGCTCGACCGCATCGGACAGCTGATGTCCACGTCCTACCCCGAACTCCGCACGACCCCGGGCCTGGACTCCCTGGTCCTGCGCACCTTCGCGCCGGGCGTCCTGCTGCACCGCGACGGACGCACCCAGCGCGCGGGCGCACCGGCGGCCGTGGGGAGCACACGGGGCGCAAGGGGCGCACTCCATGTGGTGCGCGCTCTCGCCAGCGCCCCCAGGGGACCGGCGACCGGCCCCGGCCGGGCCGGCGCACCGGTGGGCGGCGCGGTCGACCAGGCCCGGCTCGGCGCCGCGCTGGGGCGGATCGCCGCCACCCCGGTCGAGCGCATCCTGGCCCGCCCGGAGATGCCCGCCCGCCAGGCCCTCGCCCAGCGCGGGTTGCCGCCGCGCACGATCGACGGCTTTCTGCGCCCGCTGCTCGCCACCCTGCTGTGCGACCCGGAGCTGACCACCTCGAGCCGGTGCGCCGACCTCGCGCTGCGCGCCTTCGCGAGCGGCCGGCTGTGTGTGCCGGAGGGCGGCGCGGAGATGCTGCCGGAGCTGCTGGCGCGGGCGCTGCCGCCGGGCATCGTGCACACCGGGGTGCGGGTCACCTCGGTGTCCACGACCTCGGTGGCCACCGCCGAGCACGGCGAGATCCGCTGCCGGGCGGTGCTGCTGGCGACCGACGCGCGGGCGGCGGCGGAGCTGCTGCCGGGCCTGAGGGTGCCGGACTTCCACCCGGTGACCGTGGTCCACCACACCACCGACGACCCGGCGGCGGTCCTCGCCACCGGCACCTCGCTGCTGCTGGACGCCGACCGCGGCGGGCCGGTGGCGCACACGGCGGTGCTCAGCGCCGTGGACCCGAGCCGGGCGCCGGCCGGCCGGGTGCTGATCTCCTCGACCGTGCTCGGCACACCGCCGGAAGGGGTCGACACCGCCGTCCGCATCCACCTCTCCCGTCTCCACGGCACCTCGACGCGCCGCTGGGAGACGCTGGCGGTGCACCACACCCCGGAGGCGGTCCCGGCGATGCGCCCACCCCACGACCTGCGCCGCCCGGTACGGCTGCTCGCCGGCCTGTACGTCTGCGGCGACCACCGCGACACCAGCACGCTCCAGGGCGCCCTGCACTCGGCCCACCGCGCGTCGGCGGCGATCCTGGCCGACCTGGGCGCGGCGGGTTCGCTGAACCGCGCGGATCCGGCGCCTACTCTGCCCAGGGCGGCGTAGGCGGACGGACAACCGCAAGCCCCGACGGCGACCGGCAACCGGCTACCCCAACGCCGCCACCTTCTCCCGGTACCCCCGCACCGGTGCCGCGTCCCGATAAGGCTCGAGCCGGCGCTCGAAGTCCCGCACGTACTCCACAGCGCGAACGCTCCGCATCTCCGCGGCCTGGCCGGCGGCCTCCGCGGCCAGGGCGCACGCCTGGTCGAGTTCGCCGAGGCCGAGGCGGGCCGTGGCGAGGACCACGCGGCAGAAGAGCCGGCTGCGGGCGTGGGAGGTCGCGCGGAGCTGGAGTGAGCGTTCGGCGTGCTGGGCGGAGGCCCGGAACTGCTGCAGATCCCGGTGGCAGTGCCCGAACTCGTCGGCGAGCTGAGCCTCGTCGAAGAACTTCGCCCAGTACGGCACCTCGTCCCCGGGCCGGGCCGCCTCCAGGGCGCGCTCGGCCCGCACGAGCGCCGCCGTGCACGCCCGCACCTCGCCGAGCACGCCGTGCGCCCTCGCCTCGGAGGCGTGCAGCAGCGCCTGCACGACCGGCGGGCCGCCGGTCCCCATGCCCTGCTGGGCGACACGGACGAGCTGTACGGCCTCCCTGCCGTGGCCGAGATAGACGGCCTGCCGGCTCATGGTGACCAGGACGTAGGAGCCGTACGCCCGGTCGCCGGCCGCCTGGGCGAGCCGCAGGGCCTGCACGAAGTAGCGCTGGGCGAGTCCGTGAGCGGCGATGTCGTACGAGGTCCAGCCCGCGAGCCGGGTCAGGTCGGCGGCGGCACCGAACAGCTTGCGGCCGGTCTGCTCGTCGTAGCTGCCGCGGAGCATCGGCTCGCACTCGTGCTCCAGGTAGCGCACCAGGGCCTGCCGGGCGTGGCCGCCGCCGTAGCGGTCGTCGAGGGTGCGGAACAGTTCGCCGACCGAGCGCAGCGCGTTGATGTCGCCGCCCGTGACCTTGTGGCCGGGGGCGCGCTCGGCGTGCCCGCGCGCCCGGGGCGGCACCGGCAGCGGCTGCCGCCCCTGGGGCTTGACCGGGGCGGGGCGGCCCTGCGCGGGCACCCGGGGTGCCGGTTCGCGGGCCACCTTGTCGTCGGGCTTGCCGATCAGCCAGTCCCGGCTGGGCACCACGAGCCCCGCCGGGGTGAACGCGATCTTGCGCAGTTCGGCGTGGCTGCCGGAGTCCTTGCGCCACAGCCCGCTGACGATGTCGACGGCCTCCTCCGGGGTGGCCGCGAACTCCAGCCCGGCGTACACCGGCGCACAGGCGTCCAGGCCGAGATCCTGGGCCGTGAGCCGGCGACCCAGCCGGCGCGTGAAGACCTCGGCGATCAGGGCGGGGGTCGTGCCCCGGGGCTGCTGTCCGCGCAGCCAGCGGGTGACCGAGGTCTTGTCATATCTGAGGTCGAGCCCGTGCTCGAGCCCGAGCTGGTCGACGCGACGGGCCAGACCCGCGTTGGAGAACCCCGCTTCTGCGATGAGCGCGGCGAGTTGGCGGTTGGGGGTGCGCTGCGCGGGTCGGTCCGTCATCTGCGGTGCGGTCTCCTGCCTTCCGAGCCTGTCGAAGTGCCCGGTTTGCCTTTGAGCAGCCCTTATGGCCTCACGAACGGCGCGAATGTAGCGGAGGGTGAGCAGGCGATCGCACATTCCGCAGGGCATTCATCCGATCGTGTGAGGAACGCCCGCAGGGCTGACGTACGCCGGTCGGACGTACAGTGGCGTGGGCGCGTTTCGTGCCTGACACACCGGTTCGCTGAGGGAGGCCCTTGCCGTGAGTGAGTTGCGGTTCGTTCGCATGGGGTTCGGTGCGGATGCCGTCGATTACCAGGAGGCCTGGGACGAGCAGCGCCGGGTGCACGCGGCCCGCTTCGCCGACGAGGTCCCGGACACCGTGATCCTGCTGGAGCATCCCCCGGTGTACACGGCCGGCCGCCGCACCGAGGACAGCGAGCGTCCGCTGGACGGCACCCCGGTCATCGACGTGGACCGCGGCGGCAAGATCACCTGGCACGGCCCCGGCCAGCTGGTGGGCTACCCGATCCAGAAGCTCCCGCGCCCGGTGGACGTGGTCGCGCACGTACGGCGCCTGGAGGAGGCGCTGATCCGCACCTGCGCCGAGTTCGGCCTGGAGACCACCCGGGTCGAGGGCCGCAGCGGCGTGTGGGTGCTCGGCGACCCGGTCGAGCAGCGGCCCTCGCTCGGCGGGCTCTCCCTGGACTTCGACCCGCGGCTGCAGGACGAGGAGTTCGACCCCCGCCTCAACGGCCCGGAGTACGCCCCCTCCAACGCCGGCCAGCGGCGCGAGGACCGCAAGATCGCCGCGATCGGCATCCGGGTCGCCAAGGGCGTCACGATGCATGGCTTCGCCCTCAACGTGAACCCCGACAACAAGTGGTTCGACCGGATCATCCCGTGCGGGATCCGGGACGCGGGGGTCGCCTCCCTCGCGGCCGAGCTGGGCCGGGACATCACCATCGAGGAGGTCCTGCCGGTGGCGGAGAGGCACCTGCGGGACATCCTGGAGAACGCGGACCTGAAGCCGCGGGTGATCGAGAAGGCGAGCGCCTGACCCGCCCGGCCGTGGTGGGAATGCGCCCTGCGACCGCCAGGTTGATCTCCCCGGCAGGGCGCAATGAGCACGGGCGTACCCTGGTGTACGCCGAAGAATCGAAGTCACAGGGAGCCGACGTGTCCGCAGTCTCACCGGACGGACGCAAGATGCTGCGCCTGGAGGTCCGCAACAGCCAGACCCCCATCGAGCGCAAGCCCGAGTGGATCAAGACCCGGGCGAAAATGGGTCCCGAGTACACGAAGATGCAGAACCTCGTGAAGAGCGAGGGCCTGCACACGGTCTGCCAGGAAGCCGGCTGCCCGAACATCTACGAGTGCTGGGAGGACCGCGAGGCGACCTTCCTCATCGGCGGCGACCAGTGCACCCGGCGCTGTGACTTCTGCCAGATCGACACCGGCAAGCCCGAGGCCCTGGACCGCGACGAGCCGCGGCGCGTCGGCGAGTCCGTGGTCACGATGGACCTGAACTACGCCACCATCACCGGCGTCGCCCGCGACGACCTGGAGGACGGCGGCGCCTGGCTGTACGCCGAGACCGTGCGCCAGATCCACCGGCAGACCGCCGAGCGGGAGGGCGGCCGTACGAAGGTCGAACTCCTCGCCCCCGACTTCAACGCGGTCCCCGAGCAGCTGGCCGAGGTCTTCTCCTCGCGCCCCGAGGTCTTCGCGCACAACGTCGAGACGGTCCCGCGGATCTTCAAGCGGATCCGCCCCGGCTTCCGCTACGAGCGCTCCCTGAAGGTCATCACCGAGGCCCGCGACTACGGCCTGGTGACCAAGTCCAACCTGATCCTCGGCATGGGCGAGACCCGCGAGGAGGTCAGCGAGGCGCTGAGGCAGCTGCACGACGCGGGCTGCGAGCTGGTCACCATCACCCAGTACCTGCGCCCCTCCGTCCGGCACCACCCCGTCGAGCGCTGGGTGAAGCCGCAGGAGTTCGTGGAGCTGAAGGAGGAGGCCGAGCAGATCGGCTTCTCCGGTGTGATGTCGGGTCCGCTGGTGCGGTCCTCGTACCGGGCCGGGCGCCTGTACCGGATGGCCATCGAACAGCGTCACTCGGCTGCTCCGCAGCGGGGCGGTTCGTTCGTCGCCACCCAGGCGGTGTGAGCCCGCGCGTGTGAATTCACGCACAAGTAGCTACCGGCCAGTAATGGCCGAGTCGACGCGGTCCTGACCGTCCTCGCTGATGAGGGCGGGCATCAGGGCCGCGTCAGCGTTTCAGCGCTCTGTATCAAGGCTTCATTGGCGTTTGACCGGTCGGACACGCCCTGGTAACACCAATCAGTGACTCTGGTATCACGCCTCGTACACCGTCCGCTCCGAGGGGGGACCTCGATCATGCAGGCCGCGCCCGTACGCGCCACCGCCATCCCGTCCTTCACCGACGCTCTCCGCGCCGTCGAGTCGCTGCTCATGAGCGGTGGTCAGCGCACCGCCCGGCGCAACGCGTGGACCTCCGTGCTGGAGGACCGCCGGCGTGCCAAGGACCGGGTGGAGGCGCAGCGTGTCCTGGAGCAGGCCGCCGGCCGCTCCTGAGTCCACCGGCCGTGCACCGGGCACTGCCGTCGTCCGCACTCCCGGGGCCACGTAGACTTCGTGACATGGCGAGGAAGGAACCCGCGGCGGACGCCGCGAACGCAGGGCGACTGAAGCAGATCGCCCTCACCTACAAGATGACCCGCAAGGTCGACACAAAGATCGGTCTTGTACTCGGGGCCGTCGGCATCGGCACCCTCGCTGTCTTCCTTGTGATCGGCTTCTTGCTCGGCCACCCGGTCTACCTGGGCATCTTCGGCCTGCTGATCGCACTGCTGGCGACGGCGATCGTGTTCGGCCGCCGTGCCGAGCGCGCCGCCTTCGGCCAGATGGAGGGCCAGCCGGGCGCCGCGGCCGCCGTACTGGACAACATCGGCCGGGGCTGGACGACGACTCCGGCGGTGGCGATGAACCGCAGCCAGGACGTGGTGCACCGGGCGGTCGGCAAGGCCGGCATCGTGCTGGTCGCCGAGGGCAACCCGAACCGGGTGAAGAGCCTGCTGGCCGCCGAGAAGAAGAAGATGAACCGGATCGTCGCGGACGTACCGGTGCACGATGTGATCGTCGGCACCGGCGAGGGCCAGGTCGAGCTGAAGAAGCTGCGCACGACCCTGCTGAAGTTCCCGCGCGTGCTCACCGGCCCCCAGGTCACGGCCACCAACGACCGGCTGCGGGCCCTGGGCGACCTGATGAGCAACATGCCGCTGCCGAAGGGGCCCATGCCCAAGGGCATGCGGATGCCGAAGGGCCGCTGAGCCCCGCGGCGCCGGCCCGTCAGCGCAGGCGCCGGAACTCCCGCTCGCAGTAGACCATCGGCGAACCCTCGCCCAGCCGTACTCCCGTTACCCGGCCGATCAGGATCGTGTGATCCCCGGCCGGGTAACGCGCGTATGCGGCACAGTCCAGTTGTACGGGCGCCTGCCGCACCGCCGGCAGCCCGGAGGGGTTCGGCTGCAGCAAGGTGTCGGAGAACTTGTCGGCGCCCTTGGTGGCGAACAGCAGGGCCAGCGGCTGGTGCTCCGGGGCGAGCACGCTCACCGCGAAGTGGTCGCACCGCGCGAAGACCGCCGCGGAGTCGGCCGCGTCCGCGAGACACACCAGGACCAGCGGTGGCTCCAGGGAGACGGAACAGAAGGAGCTCGCCGTGAAGCCGCGCGGGGTGCCGTCCTCGCAGCGGGCGGTCACCACCACCACGCCCGACGGAAAGCGCGCCATGGCGTCCCGGAACTCCTCCGGCGTCACCTCGGCCGCCATCACATCCTGAGCATCGGTCATACCGCGACGATGCCGTCGGCGGTGTGACCGGGCAACCGGGTGGTGGCATCTGGACGACTGCCGGGTGCGGGCGCGGACCCGCAGCCGGGAACGGTCAGACCCGGACCTCCACGGTCTTCGCCAGCCTGTCGTGCAGCCCGCGGCCGTCCCGGTCCCAGATCAGCGCCGGAATCGCGAGGCACAACAGGACCGTGCGGAGCAGGGACCGCAGCGGGCTGACCGTGCCGGTCTCCAGGGCCACCACCCGGATGCCGAAGAGCCGCTTGCCCGGGGTGAAGCCGATCGTGCCCACGGTCAGCACGCTCATGACGAAGAAGACGCCGAGCGCCCAGTTGCTCGTCGCAGGCACCCGGTAGCCGTTCGTGATCAGGCCGTATGCGATCAGAACGCTCAGTCCCCAGTCCACGGCGAGCGCGCCGAGCCGGCGTCCCGGGCGGGCGATCGAGTTCGGCCCCTCCTCGGGGAGGCCGAGCTGCTCGCCCCGGTAGCCGAAGTCCGCGCCGGCCTCTTCCATGGCCGCGCGAGGCCCGGAGAGCCACGACCCGAGTGCTTGCCTGTTGTCCACCCGTCCACGGTACTGGGCCCGAAATGACCGGGGTACGCCGGGGTGTCCCGGAGCTAGGGTGGACGCGTGGCCGGTTAACTTCTGCGAAACAAACGGGTCACGCCCGAGAAATCACCCGTCCCTAGGGTCGAGACCAGCGTGTGCCACCGCACTGGCCGCACGAACGATCTACCACCCCGGCGAGGACGGTCGGGAGTAGGAGGAGCTGGATGTTCCAGAACGCCGACGAGGCCAAGAAGTTCATCGCGGACGAGGACGTCAAGTTCGTCGACGTCCGCTTCTGCGACCTGCCGGGCGTCATGCAGCACTTCACGGTGCCCGTTGAGGCGTTCGACCCGGACGAGGAGCTGGCCTTCGACGGATCGTCGATCCGCGGCTTCCAGGCCATCCACGAGTCCGACATGGCGCTGCGTGCCGACCTGTCCACCGCCCGTGTGGACCCCTTCCGCCGGGACAAGACGCTCAACATCAACTTCTTCATCCACGACCCGATCACGGGCGAGCAGTACTCCCGTGACCCGCGCAACGTGGCGAAGAAGGCCGAGGCCTACCTCGCGTCGACCGGTATCGCGGACACCGCGTACTTCGGTCCCGAGGCCGAGTTCTACGTCTTCGACAGCGTCCGTTTCGCCACCTCGGCGAACGAGTCCTTCTACCACATCGACTCCGAGGCGGGCGCCTGGAACACCGGTGCCCTCGAGGACAACCGCGGTTACAAGGTCCGCTACAAGGGCGGCTACTTCCCGGTCCCGCCGGTCGACCACTTCGCCGACCTGCGCGCCGAGATCTCCCTGGAGCTGGAGGCGGCCGGCCTGAAGGTCGAGCGCCAGCACCACGAGGTGGGCACCGCCGGCCAGGCGGAGATCAACTACAAGTTCAACACCCTGCTGGCCGCCGCCGACGACCTGCAGCTGTTCAAGTACATCGTGAAGAACGTGGCCTGGCGCAACGGCAAGACCGCGACCTTCATGCCGAAGCCGATCTTCGGTGACAACGGCTCGGGCATGCACGTGCACCAGTCGCTGTGGAGCAACGGCGACCCGCTGTTCTACGACGAGGCCGGTTACGCGGGCCTGTCGGACACCGCCCGCTACTACATCGGCGGCATCCTCAAGCACGCCCCGTCGCTGCTGGCCTTCACCAACCCGACGGTGAACTCGTATCACCGTCTGGTGCCGGGCTTCGAGGCGCCGATCAACCTGGTGTACTCGCAGCGCAACCGCTCCGCGGCCATGCGTATCCCGATCACCGGCTCCAACCCGAAGGCCAAGCGCGTCGAGTTCCGCGCCCCGGACTCCTCCGGCAACCCGTACCTGGCCTTCTCCGCCCTGCTCCTCGCGGGTCTGGACGGCATCAAGAACAAGATCGAGCCGGCCGAGCCGATCGACAAGGACCTGTACGAGCTGGCTCCCGAGGAGCACGCGAACGTCGCCCAGGTCCCGACCTCGCTGCCGGCCGTCCTCGACTCGCTCGAGGCCGACCACGAGTTCCTCCTCCAGGGCGACGTCTTCACGCCGGACCTGATCGAGACGTGGATCGACTTCAAGCGCACCAACGAGATCGCGCCGCTGCAGCTGCGTCCGCACCCGCACGAGTTCGAGCTGTACTTCGACGTGTGATATCGCCCCAGGTCGGAGCGGGTAACCGCGCCCCTGGGCCGTCCGTGGGCCGTCGGCCGGCTCTCCTTCTTCGGGAGAGCCGGCCGACGGCTTTTTCTCGGACTCCACGCATCACCGAGAAGTTTCACCAACTGAAGAGGTTGCCGACGGCCTCGGCATCTCCCGCGAGCTGGCGGCGTTCCACCTGGACAAGCCGGTGGCGGCCGGCCTGCTCCAGGCGCGCCATCGATCGCCCGCGGGTATCCGAAGGGTTGGCCGTAGCCCAAGGTGTACGCGCCGGTGGACGAGGCCGTCACGCTGACCATCCCCGAGCGTCGCTACGGCATGCCGGCCGACCTTCTCACCGAGGCCGTGCTCACCGAGACGGACGAGGAATCGGCCAGGGACGCCGCGCTCCGTGCGGCATACCGGCGAGGGGAGACCCTGGGCACCGCCGAACGCGAGCGAGTGCGTCCGGGGCGCCTCGGCGCCGAGCGCGGACTGAGCGTCGCGGCCGGCACACTCGAGAAGTTCGGCTACGAGCCGGAGCGCACCGCCCCCACCCTGATGCGCCTGCGCAACTGCCCCTTCCACCCCATGGCAGCCAAGGCCCCCGAACCGATCTGCGCCGTCAACCGGGCTTTTCTGGCCGGCTACCTGCACGGCCTGGGAAGCGACAGGACCACTGCAGTCCTCGCCCCGCGGCCCGGCTCATGCTGTGTCGAACTGCGCGGCGACGGCACGACGGGCGACGGGCCGGAGAGGGGTGGCGCCTGCGAGCGCTGACCAGGTCGGCGCCGGGTCCTGCTTTGAGGGCGCCGTAGTCCGCAGCGGCGCCCTCCCGTCGGTGCCGCAGCACCGCGCCCACGGCCGGCCGTGAAAAGCCGGAAGAGCCGGACTCCATACCGACCGTTCCCCCCACCCGATCGTCCCCTGCTCCCTCGCCGGCCATGGCAGACGCCAGGCGGCTGGACCGGCTTCCGTGCGGGACGAGTACCCAGCGTGGGCCCTCGTCGCCGTGGGGTTCGGGCGGGCCAGACGGCATGACGCGGGCGTGCTGGACCACGAGCCTGCCGCGGGGGCCTTCGACGTGTTCCGGACCGTGGGACACCGGGGAGGGAACTTTTTCCCGCTTCCCGGACTTCCTACTTCCGGGGGATCATCCCTCCTGACCCTGCCGGACGAGAGAGGTTGAACGGGGATGACGGAACAGGACGACTGGGAGCGGGAGTTCGATCACCGCTGGGCGAATTCCGCCGAGCACAAGGAGCCCTCGGCCCGGGCCCGGATGCTCGCCGCGCGCTGGAAGGAGACCCCGCCGGATCCGGCGCCCTTCCGCGCCGATCCCGATCCGGTGCCGCGCCGGACGTCGTGGGCGTCGACGGCCGTGGTCTTCGGCTGTGTGATCGGGGTCATGGTGCTGATCGGGCTGCTGCAGTTCGGCTCCTCGCGCTAGCGGGCGGGGACCGACGGCGGCAGCCGGCCGGCTCACAGGTGCGTTTTGCCGCTCCTGGGGACGTTCGGGACCTGTTCATGGGGGTGGGCTGGTGCACACTGGACAGCGGGACGAGTGCCTGACTGCGGGGTGATGCAAGATGCAGAGCCGCTTCCGGAGCGACCGACGGCTGACCGTGCGCATGGGTCTGACGATGTTCCTGCTCGGTCTGCTGTACGTGGGCTTCGTCGCCGCGCTGATCGCGCTGCTGAGGTCCTGGGTGCTGGTCGTCGTGCTGGTCGGAGCGATGTTCGTGGCACAGTTCTGGTTCTCCGACCGGATCGCCATGTTCGCGATGCACGGCCGGGTCGTGGAGCGGGAGGAGTATCCCGAGCTGCACGCGGTGGTGGACCGGCTGTGCGCGATCGCCGACATGCCCAAGCCGGTGGTCGCGGTGTCCGACATGGACATGCCGAACGCGTTCGCGACCGGCCGTAATCCCGACCACGCCGTGGTCTGCGTGACCACGGGGCTGCTACGGCGGCTGGAGCCGGCCGAGCTGGAGGGCGTGCTGGCGCACGAGCTGTCGCACGTGGCGCACAAGGACGTCGCCGTGATCACGGTCGCGTCCTTCCTCGGCGTGCTGGCGGGCCTGATCGTGCGGTTCGCCTTCTACTCGCAGGTCTTCGGCGGCGGCCGCAGGGACCAGAACACCGCCGCCGTCTTCGCCGCGATCATGGGCGTCTCCGCGGCGGTGTACGCGATCAGCTTCCTGCTGATCCGGGCGCTGTCCCGGTACCGGGAGCTGGCGGCCGACCGCGCGGCCGCGCATCTCACCGGCCGCCCGTCGGCCCTGGCCTCGGCGCTCACCAAGGTCACCGGGGACATCGCCCGGATCCCGAGCAAGGACCTGCGCACCGCCCAGGCGTTCAACGCCTTCTACTTCAGCCCGGCGACCGGGAAGGAGCCGGGCATCGAGCGGATCTTCTCCACGCACCCGACCCTGGAGCAGCGGCTGGAACAGCTGGGCCGGATCTCGGCGGAGCTGGGCGAGGCCGCCACTCCCGGGAAGGCGGGCTGAGCGTTGGGGCTGCTGGACATCCTGCTGGGCCGTACGAAACCGGTCGCGCCCGATCTCGACCAGCTCTTCGCGCTGCCCTCGGCGGCCGTGACCCTTCAGGCCGCGGCCGGTTTCACGCCGACCGGGACCGGAGCGGTGTGCTTCGCCACGGTCGAGGGCGCGGCCTTCGAGCAGACCCACCGGGAGGTGCAGGCGCTGCTGGACGCGGACAGCGACCGCGGCGGACTGCCGGTGGAGCTGCGCCGGGACGACTACGGCTATTCCTGGCTGGTGTCCGCGCGCAGCCCCGAGCAGCTGCCGGAGCTGGTCAACGACCTGCACGCGGTGAACAGCGCGATGGAGGTCAACGGCTTCGGCCCGCAGCTGCTGTGCTCGCTGGCCGCCTTCACCGACGAGGGCGGCCACAAGCTGGCGCTGGTCTACCTCTACAAGCGGGGCACCTTCTACCCCTTCGCTCCCCTGCCCGGCCCGGCCGAGCGTCGGGACAACGCGCTGGAGCTCCAGGTGAAGGCGGCGCTCGCGAACGATCTGCGGATCGAGCAGGACCTCGGCCGCTGGTTCCCGGTGTGGGGCGCCCCCGGCCTGTGACCGGGGCCGCCCCACCGCACTACGTCCTTCACCCGCTCTTCTCGCGCTGCTGCCGGCGGGTCTCGAAGGGCCGTTCCCGGCGGTAGCGGCGCTCCCACTTCGCCAGCCGGTCCCGGCGCTCGCGGTAGGCGCGGTAGCTCTCCGGCGGGGGCGGGGTGCCCGCGCCGGCGGGTGGTGGTGTGCCGGGGGAACCGCGTCCGTGCGTCGCGTACAGGTACAGCAGCGCGACGGCGGCGAGCCACCACAGATGGTTTCCGATTCCGAGGATCACCAGGACGACGGTCGCGGATGCGACGATGCCACGCATGACGGACCTCCGTGGGGTGAGTGTGGCGGGGGTGGAGTGTGTCGGCTTCGTGCCGTTTGTTCAGCGTAGGGAGGCGGTGACGGGGACCGCATCCCGTTTTCCGCCCGGCGGGGGCCCGCCGTGAGTGAATGACCTCATGAGCGAACTCTCCGTATTCACCCACGACTTCGACGGCGAACGGCTCAGTGGCGTGGCCGCGGGCCCACCGGGCCGGGCCACGGCGGTGCTGCTGCACGGCGCGGGCAACGGCAGCAAGCAGCGTCTCCTGCCGTTGCTCACGGAGTTCGCCGGGCACGGCTGCCACGCCCTGGCGTTCGACTTCTCGGGCCATGGCGAGAGCACGGGTTCCCTCGCCGAGCTGAGCCTGCGCCGACGGTTCGAGCAGGCGGTGGCGGTGCTCGACGCACACGCACCGGCGGACGATCCGCTGGTCCTGGTCGGCTTCAGCATGAGCGGACAGACGGTCGCCGATCTCGTACGGCACTACGGCCCGCGAGTGGCGGCCGTCGGGCTGTGCTCGCCCGCCGTCTACGCCCCCGAGGCCTGGGAGGTGCCGCTCGGGAACGGCCGGGGCCGCTTCAGCGAGATCATCCGCACACCGGACGGCTGGCGGAGCTCGCCCGCCCTGGAGGCGCTCCGGGCCTACGCGGGCCGTGCGGTGCTGGCGGTCCCGGGCACCGACGCGGTCATCCCGCCGGCCGTGACCGAGGCGGTGCAGGACGCTCTGACCGCACGGGCCCGGTACACCCGGTTCGAACTCCCCGAGGCGGAGCACCGGTTGGGGCTGTGGTTCCACGACCATGCCGAGGACCGGCGCGGGTTGGTGGCGGCGCTGGTCAGCGGGCTCGACGGAGAGCAGGGCTGGGCGGCGACCCGGGCCTGGGTGGCCAAGCAGCTGCCCGCCGGCCGTACCGTCACGGACACCCGGATGCTCCAGGGCGGCTGGTCCTCGCAGATGCGCGCGCTCACCCTCGACAACGGGGAGGAGCTGGTGCTGCGCACCTTCGTGAAGCCCTTCTTCCGGCGGCACGCGCCCGGGCTGCTGTCCCGGGAAGCCGCGGTCCTCGGGCTGCTCGCCGCCGAGGAGGCCGTGCCCGCCCCGGCCCTGGTCGCCGTGGACGCCACGGCCGAGCACTGCGACCACCCGTCCCTGCTGATGACCGGGCTGCCGGGCCGGATCCTGGTGGACGGAGAGGACGGGCACGGCGGCGTGGCGCTGGACCGGCGGCTCGATCTGCTGGCGGCCCAACTGGTCGGGATCCACGCGGTGGTGCCGCCGGAGCAGCCCCGCACCTACCAGGCGTGGACCTCACCCGAGAGCGTGCGCACTCCGGCGGGGGCGCTGTGGGAGCGCGCCGTGGACGTGATCCGCCGGGACCCGCCGCCGTACCGGGGGTGCTTCCTGCACCGGGACTACCACCCGGGGAACGTGCTCTTCACGGGCACGGGCGAGGACGTGCGGATCAGCGGGGTCGTGGACTGGGTGGAGACCTCCTGGGGTCCGGCCGACCTGGACGTGGCGCACTGCTCCACCGCGCTGGCCCTGCTGCACGGCCCGGAGCACGGGCTGGCCTTCCGGGACCGGTACGAGCGGCGGGGCGGCCACGGCCTCGCCGACGGCCGGGACCATCTGTACTGGCGGCTGCTGGACGCCCTCCACTACGCGTCCGGCGCGGAGAAGCTGGCCGGACCGTGGCGCGGTCTCGGCCGTACCGACCTGACGTCCGAGGTGCTGGGCGCGCGCATGGAGGCGTATGTGCGCGGACTGCTGGAGCGCTACGGCTGAGCGATCCGGCAGGCCCCGCGGCGCCCAGCACCTCGGACGTCAGGTCGGTACGGCCGAGACCGCGCCACGGTCCGGCCAGCTTCTCCGCGCCGG
>NZ_JBEPBF010000175.1:0-17670 GCF_040298985.1 Streptomyces sp. NPDC001093
GCCTACAGCGAAGTCCTCAGCGACGAGAAGGCCGCGACCTGCGCGGCCTTCCTGAGCCGGGCCGCAGCCTTCTTCGCCACCTGCGGCATCGACCGGATCGAGCGCGTCCTGACGGACAACGCCTGGCCCTACCGCAAGAGCTTCGCCTGGCGGCAGGCACTGGCCGACCTCGGCGCGGCCGGCAAGCTCACCCGCATCTACCGACCGCAGACCAATGGCAAGGTCGAACGCTTCAACCGCACCCTGCTCGACGAGTGGGCCTACCTGCGGCCCTACGCCAGCAACGACGAACGCACGGCCGCCCTGGCAGACTTCCTGCACACCTACAACCACCACCGCTGCCACACCGCACTCGGCGGCCAACCACCGATCAGCCGCGTCAACAACGCTTCAGGTCAATACACCTAGTCGGTGCCCGGCTGCCGACGATGTCTTGCCGGAAGTGGTTCATCCGGCAGGATGCGGCATTCCTCACGAGGCGTCGTCGGCAATCCAATGCCGCAATCACTCAAAGATCACGTAACATCCAAGTCGAATTAACCAACTGCCGCAGTTGCCCGCTTAGTTGGAGAATTCTCCACACCTCGACCAAGGGTGACCGCGCAAGGGGGAAGGTAGAAACCAAGATGACGTCATCCCGTCTCCGCCGACGCGTCGCCGGAACCGCAGCCACCGTTCTTCTGATCGGTGCCGGCGCCCTGGCGACCGCGCCTTCGGCGGCGGCCAAGGCCAACCTGCTGTCCATCGACGAGGTGTCGCTGCACACCCCCGGCCTGCAGGTGAAGGTCACCTACTCCTGCGACGTCGGCATGGACCACGAACTCGTGGCCAACGCGACGACGCTCAACCACGGCCCCCACGACCAGCGCATCGCTGCGGGCACGGTCAAGAAGGACCAGCTGGTCTGCGACTACAACGACCATGTCGCGCTGGTGACCATGCGCCCGGCCGCAGGCATGCACTTCGACAAGGGGGACAAGGTCAAGGTCACCGTCTTCTACTTCGACAACGACGGGTTCAGGTACGGCGACGAGGAGACGGTTGCCGTCCTGTAGGACGGGTTTCGCTGATGGTCCGGCCGTGCGGTATTCAGCCAGGTCCGACGGCTTCGTGTCATTCGTCGGCAACCCGCCTGCCACATCACCGAGGCCCGGCTACACAAGCAGGCTGGGGTGACGTCCTGTCGTCCCCGGACAGTGATGGCCGGTCGGTGGGGGTAGTTGGGGGGCAATTGGGACGGGTACTGAACCATCAACCTGGCGGTGCTACCCACAGCCATCGTCGTGTGGCGGCTGCGGCGGCGTACGGAGGCTCGCAGCCGCTTCGACGAGAAGCTGACCGTTGTCAACGTCCTGGCACTGGGCGTCCTGATCGCACCTACCCCGGCCGACCGGGGAAGCCTGGACATCCTGGGGCAGCTCGCGGACGGCGTCACGCAGGCCGGCCGATGAGCCACAGGCGCGCGCAAAGGCCGGGCGCCGGCGGCCAGGCGCCCGCCGGCGCAGCGGCGCACCCGCAAGGCCGGGCAAGCGCCGTCAGCGCGCGAATGACCGGCTGATCGGTCTCCTCATACCGGTGGCCCTGGTCGTCGCCTGGTCGTGCCCGTCGTCAACTGGTTGCTGATCAACTGAGACGTCACCGGCTCCCAGCGGTCGAGGCCGCCCGCGCCAGTCGCCCCTTTCCATAAACTATGAATATAAAAATGCTATGCTTCGAGCATGAGTCGTCAAGACATCGCTCCTGGCGCGTCCGCCGCCATCGGGGCAGCCCTCTACGGCCTGGCCACCAGGGCCGCGAGACGCCTGCCCCGGGACATGAGCCTGACGTCCGCCGCCACCCTGGCCACCCTGGACCGGACCGGTCCGCGGCGCATCACCGATCTGGCCGCGGTCGAGGGCGTCACCCAGCCCGCGATGACCGCCCTGGTCCGGGTGATGGAGGAGTCCGGCCTGGTCGAGCGGCGGGGCGACGCGTCCGACAAGCGGGTCACGCTGGTGTGCCTGACCGAGGCCGGCGCCTCCTATGTCCGGACGCGGCGCCAGGCGGGCGTTCACGCGTTCGAGCGGTTGATCGGCGAGCTCACCGGCGAAGAGGTCGAGGCGCTGGTGGCGGCCCTTCCGGCGCTGAAGCAGCTGGCAGAGCTCGAAAGCCAGGACCGCGAAGGGCCGAAGCAGTGACCGGGCAGCCGGTCGGCGGGGTCGCGGTGAAGGCGTTCCCGGTGGCGCGTTCCGAGGCGCGGCTGCTGGTCCCCGCCCTGATGTTCATCGCTCTGGTCGTGGCGGCGGTCGCCAGCCTCGGGACGCCGCTCATCACCAGCGTGGCGACCTCGTTCCACGTCTCGCTCGGCAGCGCGCAGTGGACGCTGACCGTCGCGCTGCTCAGCGGCGCCGTCGCCACGCCGGTCCTGGGCCGGCTCGGAGCCGGCCCGCACCGGCGGGCCACGATCCTCACCACGCTGGCGGTCGTCGTCGCCGGCAGCACGCTCACCGTGCTGCCGCTGCCGTTCGCGTGGCTGCTGGCCGGCAGGGCGGCCCAGGGCGTCGGGCTCGGGCTGACCGCGCTGATGATGGGCGTGGCCCGGGACCACCTCCCCGAGGAGCGCAGCGCGGCCGTGATCGCCCTGATCTCGGTGGTCTCGATCATCGGGGCCGGCGTCGGCTACCCGCTGGCCGCACTGCTCGCCGAGCTCGGCGGGGTACGGGCCGCCTACGGCCTCGGCCTGGTCGTCACCGCCGCCGCCCTCCTGACCGCGTGGCGCTCCATGCCCGAAGCCCCCGAAGGCCGCTCCGCCCACGTGGACGTGGCAGGCGCGATCGTCCTGGCCGCTGCGCTGCTCCTGGTGCTGTTCCTCGCCGGCGAACGGAATCTGTGGAGCCGGCACCTCGCCGTGGCGGCGGGCCTCGCCGTCGTCGCGGTGGTGCTGCTCTGCGTCTGGGCCGTCATCGAGCTGCGCAGCACGACGCCCCTGGTCGATGTGCGGGCGGTGCGGCACCCGGCGGTCGCCGGGGCGAACCTCGCCATGTTCGTCGGCGGGATCGGCATGTACCTCCTGCTCACGCTCATCACCCGGTACGCGCAGACGCCGCACGGCGCCGGCTACGGCTTCGGGCTGACGACCTTCGTCGCCGGGCTGGTCCTCATCCCGTTCTCGGTGCTGGGGTTCGTCGCCGGCAAGCTCGCGCCGCGGGTCCGGACGCGGATCGCCGACCCCCTGCTCCTGGCCGGCAGCGCCGTCGTGACCGGCGGCGGGTTCGCCCTGTTCGCGGCGGCCCGGTCGGACCTGGCCGAACTGTTCGCGGCGATGGGCGTGCTCGGCTTCGGCGTCGGCGGCTTCTCGGCCGCGATGCCCGGCGTCATCCTGGCCGTCACCCCCAAGAGCGAGACGTCGAGCGCCATGAGCTTCAACTACGTCGTCCGCAGCGTCGGGTACTCCCTGGGCAGTGCCATCGGCGGCCTGATCCTCGCCGCGGGCACCGGCCCCGGCCACCTCTTCCCCGACGACAGCGCCTACACCACCGCGGCGCTGGTCGGCGTCGGCGCCATGGCGATCACGACGCTGACAAGCCTCGCTCTCGCCCGCCGACGCTCGTCCGAGACCAACCCGTAAGTCAGATGCACTCATCCCAACACAGGAGGTTCCATGCCCAAGGGCTACTGGGTCAGCGTCTACCGCACCATTTCAGACCCTGAGAAGCTGGCTGCTTACAACAAACTGGCCGGTCCGGCCGTCAAGGCCGGGGGCGGTCGGGTCCTCGTCCGTGGCGGTCGGGTCGTGGCGCATGACGCCGGAATCGCCGAGCGCACCATCCTGATCGAGTTCGACAGCTTCGAGCAGGCCGTCGCGGCGCGCGAGAGTGCGGCCTACCAGGAGGCGCTGGCCGCCCTCTCCGACGGCGTCGAGCGCGACTTCCGCATCGTCGAAGGCATCGACTGACCGAGGTCCAGTCGGATCTTCACTGAAGATCCACCATCCTGGTTTTCGCTGGTGCGGCTGCTGGTGTGGCGAGGTTCGTGGGTGCTCGTGCTGGTCGTGGGCGGCTGTCTTCGGTCTTGATCGTCTGTCAGCGGTCGAGTTCGAGGTTCGTCAGGACGAGCAGGGCGCGGAGCAGGTTGGTGGCGCGGGCGGGGCTCGGGCGGAGTTTGGTGAGGATGCGCCAGGTCTTCAGGTGCCCGAAGCCGTGCTCGACGGGGGCGCGGCCGACGGCGATGATCCGGTTGGCGGTCTTCTGGCCGGTGGTGAGCTTGCGGGCGCGGGTGGCCTTGTAGCCGGTGACGACGACTTGGTCGTTGCAGTCCTTGTCGAGGCCGAGGAAGCCCAGGTCGGCCAGGACGCCGAGGCCGGCGGCTTTCAGGGTGCTCGACGATGTGGTCGTGGCGGGCGGCGGTGATGTCGTGGGTGCGCCCGGGCCTCGCGGCGGAGATCCAGATCAGGCGTCCGCGTTCGTCGGTGAGCGCGAGGAAGTGCGGGCCGTGGCGTTTGTGCTTCCCCGAATAGGTTCAGACCGGTGGCACTGCGCCGGGCGGGTTGTTCGATGGTGGGACCGGTGCGCCTCCGCGTAGAACGGCCACTGACGAGGCCTTTGGTGCACCTGGCGGCCGGTTCCACAACCGCGGTGGCGGCCGCGTACGGCTTTCGGGGTAATGCCTTTGACACTTCTGGCTTGCGAAGCCTCCATCACGAGGTATTCGACGCCGTCCGTGCCGGCGGCGCTGCCGCAGCACCCGCGCGACCACCGCTCTTCCGCCAAGAGGTTCGCGTAGCCGCCCACGACCATGGCAGCATTCCCGCCCGGGCGGCGGCGTTCACCACTCGATGGACGTCGCCACTGCTGGTGCACACCCGCACGGTGTCCGCGTACGGCGGCCGACACCCAGCAGGGAGCTGCTGGGGCCCCGACAAGACGGCGATCCGGTCGGCCCGCAGTCCACCCTGCCGGGGCCGCCACCAGCCCGTCAGCCGGCGACACCCCGAGCCTGAGCTCTGCTGATGAAGCGGCACCCCCTGATGGCACCCCTTGATGGCAGACCTTGTGGGCAGCGGACCCCCGGAGCCACCGCATTCGAGTTGCGGTCGGCAACAGCCACGCCGCACGGTGGACAGAGGGCGGTCATGCGTGGGTACATGCCGGCGGCCGGGCGTGCTTCCGGGAGAGCTCATGGGTCGATGGGCCCGCAGCCGGATCACTCGAAAGGCACCCAGTGAACGCTGCACACCGACAACACCGGCGCGGACGAATATTCCTCGCTGCTGGGGGCGGAACATGGCTTTCCATGCTGCGGGCGCCCCCTGTACCACTGGTCAGGCGATGGTCGGCGATGTGCAGGCCCGGCGAGCGGCTGACGCTCGTACCGGAGATATGCAAGGCGTTCAGGTGCGGTTACTTGTCAGTATCGGGCTCACGAGTGTCACTCGTGAGAGTCAATCCAATTCCCTTTTCCTGCAAGGGGGTTTCTGTGCGCGGATCCATCCCTGTTCATCACCGTAATCAGCTTCGTATCCTGCTCCGCTCCACCCTTGGGGTAATCCGGTGTGTCCAATGATGATATGGATCCTTGAATCACACTTGCCACCATCAGCAGAATTCGGACCCGATTTCTGTCCCTGAACGAAAGGGTGTGGAATGCGGTCTGTTCGATCGCCCCTTCATCGAAGGTGTATGCGTACGCCCCTTTTCATGGTCGCCGCGTGCGCGGTCATTCCCTCTCTCGTCCCCGTTGGGTACGGCAACACATCATCCTCGACGTTGTTCGGTGACCCTCATCGTTCCCGGGACGCGCGTCACGTGATGGTGCCGCTCGCTGCGACGGTGCCACCTCCCCCGACCCTGGACACGACCGGATTCACCGCGTCCGCCAGCGACGAGGAGGGCGACAACAAGCCCAGCAACGTGCTGGACAAGAACCCAGGAACCATCTGGCACAGCAAATGGTCGGGCACCCCTGCTCCGTTGCCACACTGGATCACCATCGACATGCACCAGACTCAGGTGGTGTCCGCACTCGTCTACCAGCCCCGCCAGGACGGAAACAGCAACGGCAACATCGGCGCCTACACCATAACGACAAGCCTGGATGGGACGAACTTCGGCGCCGCCGTCGCATCCGGCACGCTCGCCGATGACACGACCATCAAGACGTTGAGCTTCGTGCCCACAAAGACCCGGTTCATACGGTTGACCGCCCAGAGCGAGGCCGGCAACCGCGGACCATGGACCTCCGCCGCAGAAATCAACCTGCTCGGCGACCCCGGCATACCGCCGACTCCGGGTGACCCCTCGACCGTGGGTTCCTGGGGCCAGGTCACCGGGTTCCCGCTCGTTCCTGTCGCCGCCGCCCTGTTGCCGAACAACAAACTGCTGACGTGGTCGTCCTTCAAGCCCTACGACTTCGTTGGCGGCAGCGGCTACACCCAAACGGCGATCATGGACCTCACCACCGGCCAGGTGACCCAACGCACCATCAGTAACACGAAGCACGACATGTTCTGCCCGGGAATCGCAAGACTGGCCGACGGCGGCATCCTGGTCACAGGCGGCAACGATGACACCAAGGCGAGCATCTACACCCCGAAGACCGATATGTGGTCGTCCACGGCCGACATGAACATCCCACGCGGCTACCAGGCCATGACACTGCTCTCCAATGGCGACGCCTTCGTGATCGGCGGCTCATGGAAAGACAAGCTGGGCAACAAGGACGGAGAAGTGTGGTCGGCCAGTACCGGAACCTGGCGCAAGCTGCCTGGTGTACCGGCACAGCCCACACTCACCGCAGATCCCGACGGAGTCTACCGAGCAGACAACCACGAGTGGCTCTATGCGACCTCCGAGGGACGCGTGCTGCAGATGGGCCCGAGCAAGGAGATGCACTGGATCGACACCCGAGACGACGGCACCATCACCGACGCGGGACCGCGCGGCGACAGCGACGACGCGATGAACGGCAACGCCGTCGCATACGACATCGGGAAGATCCTCACCCTGGGCGGGGCGACCGCCTACGAGAACGCAGACGCCAGCAACCGCGCCTACACCATCGACACCACCAAGAAAGACGCCGCGGGAAACCCCGTCGTGGCACGGACCGGGGACATGCAGTCGGCCAGGGCGTTCAGCAACAGCGTCGTTCTCCCCGACGGCAAAGTGCTCGCTATCGGCGGCCAGTCCCACGCCGTCCCCTTCTCTGACAGCAACTCGGCCATGACCCCGGAACTGTGGGACCCTGCTACCGGCAAATTCACTGCCATGGCGCCGATGGCCGTGCCCAGGAACTACCACAGCGTGGCCATCCTGCTGCCCGACGGCCGGGTATTCAGCGGCGGCGGGGGCCTGTGCGGCAACGACGGCTGCAAAGAAGGCCCAAGCAACAACCATGCCGACGGTCAGATCTTCACCCCGCCCTACCTGCTGAACCCGGACGGCTCGCCGAAACCTCGACCGAGCATCACCAACGCGCCGGACACCGTGGCGCACGGCCGCACCGTCCAGGTAACCGCCGACCAGGCGGTGCAATCCTTCGTGCTCGTACGCGCCGGCGAGGCGACGCACTCGGTCGACAACGACCAGCGCCGCGTGCCGCTGTCCGCCGGTGCCCCTCGAAGCGCCCCTCAGGGCACCACGTACCCGGTCACCATCCCCACAGACCCAGGGATCGCCCTTCCAGGCAGTTACATGCTCTTCGCATTCGACACCAGCGGCGTACCGAGCATTGCAAAGATGATCAACATCAGCTGACTCAGCCGTTTCCAACCTCACGCTGACGCGTGGTGAAGGACGAGGACGGCTTTCCCGGTGTGGGTAATGCGGTTGTCCAGCCCGGCTGCGAGTGCCTCGGCAGCAATCGCCGCCATGTGCAGGACGGCGTCGTCAGTCGGAGCGACCCGTACCGTCCCCCAACCAGCGTGACATGGCGGCTTCCAGGCCCACGAGGTCACTGGCGGCAGACGCCCTCGCTACGAAGCCGTCGGGACGTACCAGCAGGCCGTTCGCCCCGACGCGGTCCGAACCGCCCCGGACCAGCTCCAGACGCCCGGTGTACGGCTCGGCCAGGGCTGCCAGCCGGTCGTCCCCGGCGAGATCGACGAGCAGGGCCCGGCCCTCATGGGTGCGGTCGGAGAGCCATGTGCCGTCATCCAGCCGGAGGTTGGGCATCGTCATGCCGACCAGCGGATGGCCGTTCCCCAGGTCGTAGCGCTGCCACAGACCGGAGATCCGCTTCACGTAGTAGGTCGCCCCGTCCCGTGTACCGAGGAAATCGGTGGCCACATCCCTGAGGGCACGGCTGTAGGCGTCGCCGCGCATCACCGCCACCTGTGCACGGGTCCAGTCGAGCACCCAGGCGCCGATCGGGTGCCGTTCGCTGGAGTAGGTGTCGAGCAGGTCCTCGGGCGCCCGCCCCTGCACGGTGGCGGCGAGCTTCCAGCCGAGATTGACGGCATCGCCGATTCCCAGGTTCAGTCCCTGGCCGCTGAACGGTGAGTGCACGTGGGCGGCGTCGCCGCAGAGCAGCACGCGACCGCGCCGGTACGTCGTCGCCTGCCGCGCGTTGTCCGTGAAGCGCGTGCCGAAGGTGAGCGTGGTCATGCGGACGTCGGCGCCGCTGACGCGCCGTAGGCTGGCCTGCATCTCGGCCGCGGTGACCGGCGCTTCGCGGTCCGCCGGGGGACCGTCCAGCTCGACGGTGCGCACCTGGCCCAGGCTCGGCCCGAGGATGTAGACACCGGTGGGAGTGTGCTGCCAGCCTCGCCCCAGGTGCTCCGCCCCCTCGATGGTGCCCATCGCATGCCGGACCGTGATCTGCGGGTCCGTGCCGGGAAACTCGAAGTCCCCTTGCCGGCGAACCAGGCTGCGGCCTCCGTCGCAGCCGACGAGCCACGCCGCGCGCACGTGGTCCCCGCTGTGCAGGTGAACGGTGACACCGGCATCGTCCTCGTCGAAGCCACGGACCTCGACCCCGCGCCGTACCTCGACGCCCAGCTCCGCCGCACGCTCACCGAGGACCCGCTCCACCTCGGCCTGCGGGACCGGCACATACCAATCCGGGCCACGTCCGCGCAGGCTGGGGTCCTGCTCGTCGACTGGTCCGGACGGGACCTGAATCCCGCCGAAGTGCCCGACGAAAGGCGGCCGCTTCCCCTCGGCCTGCAGCGACTGCCTCCCCGCCACGGCCTGCATCGCGGCAAGCAGGCCACGTCGCTCGAAGGCCTCGGCGGAGGCAGTGTTGAACGCGCCCGCCTTGGGCGCGGTGTCGAGCTCAGTCCGCCGCTCGACGACCACCACCCGGACCCCCACCAGCCGCAGTTCCGTGGCGAGCATCAAGCCGACCGGCCCGGCGCCTACCACGAGTACGTCGTAGTCCATCGTCATCGACATCTGGGTTTCCTTTCTCAGGGACATCTGGTTCTTCGTCTCTCCGGGCAGGGCGCCGACGGTGACCGCGAAGGCCAGGCGCCATGCGGCGGGCCGATGCGGTCGGGGTCCGGGAGCGCGGGCGCGGTTCCGTGGCGAAGGCTCACGGACAGGCCCTTAAGATAGAGAGCTTTATCTTGCGGCTCTCAGGCTAGGATGTCGCGATAAGAAAGGCAACCCTTTCCAAAGGGGGATCGATGGCTGAGCGACGCCGCGGAGCGGCACTGGAGAAGGCACTTCTCGACGCGGCCTGGGAAGAACTCGCGGACCACGGCTACGCCGGATTCACCATGGACGCCGTCGTTCGGCGCGCGGGCACCAGCCCGCCCGTGCTCTACCGTCGCTGGTCGGGCCGCGACCAACTCGTCCGGGCGGCCATCGCCCACATCCTCGAGCAGTCCCGAGTCGACATCCCCGACACCGGCAGTCTGCGCGAGGACGTCCTCACCCTCATGCGGACGATCAACGCCACCCGCGTCCAGCTCGTCACCGTCATGAACGTGCACCTGGCCGGCTACTACCAGGAGACCGGCACCAGCCCCGGCGACCTCCTCGCCGCAGCACGTGAGAAGACCGCCGACGTCCTCTTCGACCGCGCCGTCGCCCGCGGCGAGGTCAAACCGGAACACCTCAGCGCACGCATCAAGTCCCTCCCCTTCGACCTGCTGCGCCACGAGATCCTCACGACCTTCGCCCCCGCGCCCGACCACGTCCTCGAAGAGATCGTCGATACGATCTTCCTCCCCCTCGTGCGCTGACCCCGGCACCTCTCACAGGAGCCCTCTGCACGAAGAGGATCACTCAGTGGCAGGGAAGATCCTCCGGACCTCGGATCGGTTCGCGCAACTCGTTCTCCAGCTTCGTCTCCACTCCGTCCTTGGACTGCGCGGTTCGGGAGCCGGAACAGGGCTCGGGCCACAGGCTGCCAGGGCCGCGCGGCGCGCCGCCGAGTTCGAGGAGAACGAGACGGCCCCTCGCGTAACCGGCCATGTTGGTCCGGGCCGGGTCCCGACCCGACCCGACCCGAAGATCACGCTGCAGATGCTGCTCTGCGGCACACCAGCGTGGTGTTCAACTCAACCAGGGAGTACTACGACGACGGGGGGGGACAAACCGGAGCCACACCAACACCAACTCACGTGCCGACGCCGGGCTGCTGATCGACAAGGCCATCCGACACCCCTCCCGGATCTCCACCGGCGCAGACCCGACCCCCGACAACCCAGGTCCTCCGCACACGAATCTTCTGACTGACGAGCGGCAAGCTCCTGCCCGTCTCGCTGTCCCCCGAGTTGTGCACGCCGCATCCCAAAACCGGACAGAGATCGGGGATGTGGGCCGCAGGGGGCGCCCGGCGCCCGCCCGGCGGCGTCTGCAGCGTGCAGCTCGGCGAGCAGGATGTGGTGCAGCTTCTCGAAGACGCCGGCCTTGTGCCATCGACCCAGCCGGCGCCAGCAGGTCTGCCGGGAGCCGAACCCGAGCTCCAGGGGCAGCAGTTGCCAGCTGATGTCGTTGTGGAGCACGCACAGGATGCCCTGCAGGCACAGCCGGTCATCCACGGGCTTCGGACCTGGTGCCTTCCTGGGCCAGGACGGCAGCAACGGCTCGATCAGCATCCACAAGTCGTCGTCCACGAGCCACGGTCGGCTCCCCACACCCACGAACGGCGGAATCCTCTTACAAGCCACGCCCCACCAGCGCACGCCCACAAGATCGTGTGACGAGCTCTCAGCAGTTCGAGCAGCAGGCACTTCCTGATCCGGGTCGAACAATGCATGAGTTCCGACAGCGCTTCTTCATGTCTTCGCCCGTGGTGCATGGGCCGTGGTGATCAGGAGGAGTCCGCAGGCGGCGACCACGATCCAGCCCGGGTGCGAGGCGTGTGCGAGCCCCTCCGGGCCGGCATGCGCGACCAGGCCGCCCCCGAGGGCGATGCCGAGCGCCGAACCGAATTGTCGTGCGGTGGATGTGATCGCCCCGGCCACGCCGGCTCGGGTGGGAGGCAGCCCGTTGACCGCGGTGTTGGTGAGCGGGGCGTTGGCGAAGCCGAACCCGATGCCGATGAGCAGGTAGGTCAGCAGGAGCAGGGGTACGCTCGTGTGCCGATCGAGCCCGACCAGGCACAGTCCGCCTGCCGTGATGAAGCCGCCGGCCAGGGTCAGCGGCAGCCGCGGTCCGATGCGACCGACCAGACGGCCGGACCAGGGTGCGCAGACCGTTGCGCCGACGGCCATGGGCAGGGTCGCCACTCCGGCGGCAAGTGGTGTGAATCCCCGCGTGTTTTGCAGGTAGAGAGTATTGAGCAGCAGCGTCACGTTCAGCGCGACGAAGACCGCCACGGCGCCCAGCACCGCGCTGCTGAACACCGGACTACGAAAGAGGCGCAGATCCATCAGCGGCGCATGTCGGCGAGACTCGACACATACGAATCCGGCCGTCGCGAGGGAAGCGAACCCATAGGCGGTCAGCGCGGCGGGCGACGTCCAGCCGATGCGCGGCCCTTCGATGAGGGCCCCGACCCAGACCCCGATGACCACGGTCAGCAGGACCTGACCCGGTACGTCGAGCCGCTGCGCCTGCGGCGCCCGGGACTTGGGCACGAACACCGCGCTGAGCACCAGGGCACTCACGAGGACCGGGACGTTGATCCAGAACAGTGACCGCCAGCCGAACCACGCGAGGAGAGCGCCACCCGTGACCGGTCCGACGGCCATGCTGAGCCCGAAAACAGACGCCCAGACGCCAATCGCCTGAGCGCGCTCCCTCGGGTCGGGCATCGCGTTCACCACGATCGCGAGAGCCACGGGACTCAGCATCGAGGCGCCGATGCCCTGAACGGCACGGGCAGCGACGAGCGCGCCAACGGAAGGCGCGATCGCGCAGAGCAGCGAGGCCACCCCGAACACGACCAACCCGGACTGGAAGATCCGTCGGCGTCCGAACCGGTCCGCCAGCGCGCCGGAGGTGATGAGCAGACCAGCCAGGACGATGGTGTACGCGTCGACGGTCCACTCGAGACTGCGAGTTCCGACGCTCAGGCCGCGCCCGATGGCCGGCAGGCCCACGTTGACGATGGTGGTGTCCAGGCCCACCAGGAACATACTCAGGCAGCAGACGGCCAGCACCGTCCAGCGCCTGCGCACGCTCAGAGCGGGCGGTATTGGGTGAGTCGTCGTCGCAGTCATTGGTCGCCTCTCGCATCCGGGAGTACCTGCCCGGCAAGGCTCAGTCAGGCCGACAAGTACCGACCAGCGCTTTTGCGAGGACCGCAAGGAACCGCACACTGAACCACGTGGACGCAGAACTGGAGCAGATCCTCGACAACATCGGGCCACGGCTTCGCATGTTGCGCCGGGACCGAGGCCTCACGCTGGAGGCGCTGGCCACCACGACCGGGATCTCGGTGAGCACCCTGTCCCGTCTTGAGTCGGGCATACGGCGCCCGACCCTGGACCTGCTCATCCCGCTCGCGCGGGCGCACCGCGTCGCGCTCGACCAACTGGTGGCCGCACCGGCCACCGGTGACCCCCGGGCGCATCTGAAGCCCCTGCGCAGAGGTGACGGCAGCATCCTCGTGCCCCTGACCCAGTACCCGGGCCGGGTGCAGGTGTTCAAGCACGTGCTGGCTCCCCGCGAGCCGAAGCTGGTGACTCACGACGGCTACGAGTGGCTCTATGTCCTCGCAGGCGAGCTACGACTCATCCTCGGAGACCACGAATGCATTCTCCGCCCCGGCGAAGTCGCAGAGTTCGACACCAGAGAACCCCACTGGTTCGGTCCGGCGAACACGAGCGCCGTGGAGATCCTTCACTTGTTCGGACCCCGAGGCGACCAAGCCGTCGTCCGCGCGAGATCCCCGGCATGACCGCAACGCATAGCCCCGACGCGCTGAAGCGAGAGTGCCGTCCAAACTCGTGAAAATCGAACAACGCACCATTCCGCTGACACCCGTAGTCCCGAACACCCGCTGTCGAAGGTCGCACACACAACCGTTCGACCGCGGCGGCTGCTGACGAACCAGACGGTCCGACCGGGCGAAAGGTGACGGGGCCATGTGAAAATGGTTCTGTTCGCAGTTCCGTGAAGCCTTGTTGCCGTGGCCGGCCGGGGCCTTGGGCCGTAGGTATCGACACACATGATCAACCCATGGGCTCGATGCAAGCGGATGTGGCTCGGCCGTTTCCCGTCGGTGCCTTTCCTTTACTGAGCGGGCCCGTCAGGATGAACCCGTGCCCTATCCGTTCCTGGGCCTACGAGGATGACGCGTCCTCCTGAGGCCGGTGCTCGGCCTGGGCCGGGATGCGGGTGCGGAGAAGTTCGGAGAGGCCCGAAGCGCTGCATCGGTTCGGTCCGGCCTGCTCGGCCTGCCGGATCCACTCCGCAGCAGGCATCCGCGCCGGTGACGGACCAGGTCGGCGAACCCCCTCAGGGCTTGGTCGGTGGGCTTCCAGCCGGCCGGCCCGCTGTTGTGCTTCGAGTTGTCGGCCGACTAACGACGCAACGAGCAGCGAGCACTCCCCCAGCTCCGCCGGGACCTGCAACGCCGCGACCCATACTCCGTATCGGCCATCGGCCGAGAGAGCCCACCGGTCGACCGCTGCACGTCACGGTGCGCAGCCCCGTCGTGACCAGCTCGGCATGGGCCGCCGCACGTCAGATACCCCGGCCCCGACCCTGGCCACGTCCCGGCTTCGTCGGTGTGGGGCGAGAACGGTTGATGCCGAGTTCGGGCAACAGATGTCGATCAAGTGGGCCGCGAATGTCTCGAGTTCCGGGAACGCCTCGTCGGTGTGTCGGTCAATCGAAGCTGATCGAGGCCCGCCGTGGGCGAGTGGTGGGCGGCAGGGCTGGTGGTCAGCCGACTCCCCCTTGACCAGCAACTCGAGTCCCTGCGTTCCGTGCTTTCCCGTCACCACGTGTTGGCGGAAGTGCCGGCGCGAACTGCGGCATCGGGCCTGCCTGGGTGGTAAGTGACGGCTGATTGTCCGTTCCAGACGGTATGGAACGCGGCCACGGAGAGGCCTCCGGTCGGCGGCATCGAGGACTGCGACGTCTTCTGCTTCAGCAGCCGGCGCATCGTGCTCTCGGCGCGCAGGTCCCGCTGCGGCATCACCAGGTCGGGCCGCAGGCCGATCGCTTCGAGGACGTGGGCCGGGGCGTCGGCGATCCACTCGCCCACCACCGGCAGCGAGGTCGCGCCGGCCAGGACCGCGCACGCGGTCAGCCCCGGCACCACAACCAGGCGGTGGGGCAGCCCGCGCGGATCACGCGGGTGGCACCCGGCCCTGGCCGGCACCGGGAAACGTCGAGGCCGTAGCGGCAATGCGCTCGAGGACGTGCACCGGATCCGATCTCGTTCATGATCTGAATATCCCCGTGACGCGATCATTAGGAAAACAGAACTGAGGAGATCCACTCGCACACCATCAGGATTCGGCGCACAGTCATGCAACAGTGAACTTCATCCGATCACCCCAACCTCATGCGCAACATTGGAATTTCCTCTTGCGGCACCTACCCGGCTAGTTGTAGCCTGCGGTACGCAAAGATAAAGCCACACCAAGTGGCATATCCATCGCATGGAACGGCAACGTCTCAGACTGCTTCAAAATCTCTCCATGCCGTTCACTCAAAAGCCACTGTGGGACTGGCTACCGGAAAGTTTCCGCATCGCGCGCTTTCCGAGAAAACGGGGGGACGAAGGGATGCATTCCCTATTAACGCGATTACGGGAATGGCGTCGACTCGGACACATGTTTCAGAGTGTCATCGAAGGCCTGACGGCGTTGTCGTGCGCCATTCTCCTCGCCGCGCCCCCAGGGCGAGAACACAAGTCCCACATGGTCGGTGTGCCTGCCCGGCCCGGCAGGCGTGTGACACCGCCGGAGTCCCGCGGGCCTGCGCGCCGCCAGGAAAGTTGTGTGCAGGCACGGGTTCTGATGACCCTTCAGGCCACCGCAACTCGTCCGGTCAGGGGAAGTTCCGTGACTGCCCGCGCATCCGCCCGGACACTCCACGCGCGTGGCTCACGAGTGGCCTGCCGCACCCGTGCGGCCGCCACGGTACGGGCGATGGGCAGGGCGTGCCCCAGGTCGACCGAGTCGACCGGAACGCGCCCGCGGCCCACTCGGCGATCTCGATGGATCCCGCACACCGCTGGTGACACGGCAGAGGTCTGTGCGCCAGGCGACACCAGCAGCGATACCAACTCGCCGCCTGACACCATCGAAGTCCCTACGAGCAATCTGCACCCACTTCCGCGGTCCATCCAGCTTGATCGCACCGGAAGCCCACGCACCCCGTGCAGGCAACTCATGGACGCACTCGGCTCCAAGCCCTTCGATGCACGCGCCCAGGGCGCCGCCCGAATCCGATAGTTCCGCCCGAAACATGACGGGGGAGTTCAGCAATGTCCGAGAACACCACCACGCCCGCCCGCACCAACCGGCCGGCCGACACTTCCCGAGCGCGGACGGACGTCCAGGTCTCCGTTGCTCCGGCAGCGGTAGATCTACCGTCGCTCGTGCCCATCATGTATACGTACATGTTCCGGAACATCGCCAGTGACGGCTTCGTCTTCAGCGATCCGCAGTCGCCGGGCGACATTTCCCGGGACTCGAAGCCGGGTTGCATCATCGCCGCCCCGTCCTTCCCGGCCGACACCCCCGGCATCGACGAGGACTACGTCTTCAACTGGGTGCGCGACGGGGCCATCACGGCCATGGAGGTGGCCAAAGCCGACATGCCCACCCGCCCGGGTGGGACGGTGCAGACACTCAACGATTACGTGCAGTTCGCCGACCTCTGCCACTCCAACACCCAGCCGTCGTGGACCAAGGGTCACGCCTGCTTCAACATCGCCGGCGACGCCCGCCCGTGGACCGAGCAGAACGACGGTCCGGCCTTGCAGACGATCACCATCCTGGCCGCCTACGACCAGCTCGATCTCGGCACCCAGAAACGGGCGGTCGACCTGGTGAACTCGAACGTGGCCTACCTCCTCGCCGTCTACAAGGACCCCACCACAAACCTGTGGGAGGAGCACAACGGGTACAGCTTCTTCGCCCGCTCCGCCCAGCTGCGCTGCTTCGAGGAGATCCAGACCTCGACCATCGTCGGCATCGACAAGCCGACCGCGCTGCGCCCCGCCATCAAATGGCTGCGCCAGGCCCTCGCAGGCCACTGGGACGGGAGCAGGTACGTGAGCATGCTGGCCGACCCCGGTGACGGGGCCCAGCCCTCGCCCCAGAATCCGGTCGTCAGCGGTTACGACCCGAACATCGACATCGTCCAGTCGGCCGTCTACGGCGCCCTTCCCGTCACCGACACCAAACTGCTGGCCACAGCGGCCCAACTGCGCTCGCAGTGGGAGGAGGGCGGCATCGCCTTCTACCCGATCAACAAGGCCGACAAGGAAGCGTTCGGTATCGGGCCGCTGTTCGGCCGCTACCCGGGCGACGTCTACGACGGTGACACCGCGCACCCGGTGCTCGGCGGCCACCCCTGGGCCCTCTCCACGTGCAACGTCGCTGAGCTGCACTACAAGCTGGCCGCCGAGATCAAGTCGAGTGGCAAGGTACCGGTGGACGACCTGTCCGCCCCCTTCTTCGCCCAGTCCGGCATCGACGCGTCGACGCCCCCGGCGGCAGCCGCCGCCGCCTTGACGGCGACCGGTGACGCCATGGTGCGGGCCGTCATCTACCACAGTGACAACCTGGAGCTCTCCGAGCAGTTCGACGGCACCACCGGCTTCGAGCGCAGTGTCCACAACCTGACGTGGAGCTATGCCGCCTACCTGTCCGCCATGCGGGCCCGGGCCGAGGCCGTGTGACCTGTGGCCGACCGACTCCCATCCCCACCACCACACCGGTCCCGGCCGCGCCTGGCAGCGGAGGAGTGACTGTCCCATGTACGCGAAGTTCCCCGAGGGAGCGGCGAAGCGCACCGACCCCGCTGCGGCGGCCGAGGTTCTCTATGACGCCGTCATCGTCGGCGGCGGGATCTCCGGCGCCCTCATCGCCTCGCGACTGAGCGACGCCGGCAAGAAGGTACTGATACTGGAGGCGGGCCCGGCCGAGGACCTGACCCTGAGGGGCTACGAGGACTACCTCGACCGCTTCTACTCGGCTACCAGCAAGGACAACCAGTCCCCCTATCCGGCCATCCCGAACGCCCCGATGCCTCGCGGCACCGACGCGCGGCGCATCTTCCCGGGCACGTCCGATGCTTCGGCCTACCTCGTGCAGAGTGGGCCCTTGGCCAC
>NZ_JBEPBF010000176.1:0-16821 GCF_040298985.1 Streptomyces sp. NPDC001093
ACCACGTACTGGATCGCGGGCTTGTCGACGACCGGCAGCATCTCCTTCGGAGTGGCCTTGGTCGCCGGCAGGAACCGGGTGCCGAGGCCCGCCGCGGGAATGACAGCCTTGCTGATCCTGGGGTGCGACTGAGTCATGCTCGCAACCTTATCCGGTGCCTTTGTCGGGAACCTGTGGCTCCGGTTTGTTTGCCCTTTAAGACTGCATTCAAGGAAGGGGGCGAGAACAACCCGTGGAACACGACGGAGGCACGAGCGAGCCTGACAAGCGAATGTTGCGGCGGGAGTTCCTGTCGGTGAGGAACAGGTTGACGGAAGCTGACGTCGACGAGACGGGCCGCGCGCTGGCGGAGCGCGCCCTGGAGCTGCCCGAACTGGCGCACGCGCGCACGGTGGCGGCGTACGTCTCCGTGGGGAGCGAGCCGGGCACGCGGGCCCTGCTGGACGCGCTGCGCGCGCGGGGCGTGCGGGTGCTGCTCCCCACGCTCCTGCCGGACAACGACCTCGACTGGGGCGCGTACGCCGGCCCGGGCTCCCTCACGCGGGTCCAACACGGCGGGAAAATGGCGCTTTTCGAACCCTCCGGCGCGCGTCTCGGCCCGGACGCCGTGACGGCCGCGGACGTCGTTCTCCTGCCCGGCCTCGCGGTCGACGCGCGCGGAATGCGCCTGGGGCGCGGCGGAGGGTCGTACGACCGCGTACTGGCCCGTCTGGAGCGCGCGGGCGCACGCCCCCGGCTCGTGGTGCTGCTGTACGACACGGAGGTCGTCGCACACGTCCCGGCGGAGGCGCACGACAAGCCCGTGCACGCCGTGGTGACGCCCTCCGGCGTGCGCCGCTTCCAGGGCACCTGACCCGGCATCCCCCGCTGCCGTACGACGAACGGCCCGACGACGAAACGGCCCTCCACGCGCGCGTGGAGGGCCGTTTTCCGTGCCGTCAGCCGGTCAGGGCTTCAGGACCAGTGTGTCGCTCGTGCTCGCGTCGACCGCCTTGCCCGAGTACGACCAGGGCAGCAGCTCGCCCTTGGCCCACAGGCTCGTCTGGTCCGTGTAGTGCGCGCTGAAGGCGTGCCCCGAGGCGCCGGTCAGGTTGATCCACCTGGACTTGTCGAAATCGGCGAGGTTGACGACCATCCGCATGGACGGCACCCAGACGACGTTGTAGCCGCCGGCGGCGTTCCAGCCGCTCGCGTTCACCGTGGCCTCGCCGCCGCTGAGCTTCCAGGGGCCGCGGTTGAGGACGTACTGCAGCGCCTTGGGGCCGTCGGTGCCGAGGGTCTGGTTCTTCAGGAACAGGCGGTGCAGCCGGCCCCAGCTCCAGGTGTCGATGTCCTTGCCGAGCTTGGCGGTCAGCTCCCAGCGGGCGTCGATCATGGCCCGGGCGAAGAGCTGGTCCATGTTGTTCGCCGCGGGGCGGGTGCCCGACCTGGGGGTCTTCCACCAGTCGCTGTCCGGCTTGTTCATCAGGGTGCGCACGACCTCGAACCAGCGGTCGCCGCCGTCCGGCTGCGCCTGGTCGGTGTCGCGCTCGCCGCACTCGCGCACCTTGGCGTCGTCGTCGACGGGGCCGGTGCTGTCGATCTTGTCGACCCACAGGCACTGTCCCTGAACGCGCAGTTCCTTGGGCAGCTTGTTCCCGAAGGAGAGCTTGAGGACATTGCGCCAGACCGCGTTGAAGTAGGCGGCCGCCGCGGAGTCGGACTCCTGGGTGTAGTCCCAGCCCTCCAGCAGCTTCTGCGCGTCGCGCACGTTCTTGTCGTCGAGGTTGATCTTCAGCAGCTTCGGCACCAGGAACTTGGCGATCTCGCTGCTGTTGTCCAGCTGCATCTGCCGCATGTCGTCGGTGGAGATCTTGCCGCCGTCCTTGATCTTGGACTCGATCAGGTCGGTGATGCGCTGGCTGCGGGTGCCGTATCCCCAGTCGGTGGTGAGGGTGTACGGGTACTTGTCCTTGTCGACCACGGCCTGGTTGGCGGTGACGATGTAGCCGCGCTTGGGGTTGTACTCGTAGGGGAGCTCGCCCTGCTTGATGAAGCCGGTCCAGCGGTACTTCGAGTTCCAGCCGGGCGCCGGGACGGAGCCGTCGTCGAGAGCCGACCGGGTGGGGATCTTGCCAGGCAGGGTGTAGCCGATGTTGTTGTTGGTGTCGGCGTAGACCAGGTTCTGCGAGGGCACGTCGAACAGAGCGGCGGCCTGGCGGAAGCCGCTCCAGTCCGCGGCCTTGTCGATGGCGAAGACGGCGTCCATGGAGGTGCCCGGGTCCAGCGCGGTCCACCTCAGGGCGATGCCGTAGCCGTCGCCGCGGTCGGGGGCGGCGGTGTTGACCGTGGCCCGCTTGCCGACCTGGACGAGTTCGTCGTCACGGTCGGACAGCAGTGGCATCCCGTCCTGGGTCTGGCGCACGACGATCGTCTTGGACGATCCTCCGGCGACCTTGATGGTCTCCTCGCGGGTGTTGAAGGGCCGGATCTTGCCGTCGTACTGGTAGCCGTTCGCGCTCACCTTCTCCAGGTAGAGGTCGGTGACGTCGACCCCGGAGTTCGTCATGCCCCAGGCGATGTTCGCGTTGTGGCCGATGATCACACCGGGCATGCCGGCAAAGGTGTAGCCGGTCACGTCGTACTGGCACGTGCTGGAGACGCTGCGGCAGTGCAGGCCCATCTGGTACCAGACCGACGGCAGTGACGCGGACAGGTGCGGGTCGTTGGCGAGCAGCGGCTTCTTGGTGATGGTGTACTTCCCGGACACCACCCATGAGTTGGAGCCGATGCCCTGGCCGTTCACTCCGACGGCGGTCGGAACGTTGTCCAGGACGTTGTAGAGGCCCGCCAGCTGGCTTGTGAGCGACGATCCCGACGTGGCCGAGGCGGAGGAGCCGGTCGCGCCCCTGGAGCCCGCAGAGGTGCCTGTGGCGCCGCCCGTGGTGCCGGACGTGCCCGTCGTGCCGGTGCCCTGCGAGGTTCCGGTGGCGCCGCTCTGCCGGAAGGACTTGGTCAGCGCGTTGTACTGGCCTTCCTGCACGATCGGCTTGTTACGGCTGTACGGGTACTCCGGGTACAGGTCGGCGATCTGCTGCGGACCGAGCCGGCTGCTCATCAGGGCGCGGTCGATCTCGTCCTGCATGTTGCCGCGCAGGTCCCAGGCCATCGCCTTCAGCCAGGAGACGGAGTCGACCGGGGTCCACTTCTGCGGCTTGTAGTCGTTGGTGAAGCCCAGGGCCGCGTACTCCAGGGAGATGTCCTTGCCGTCCTTGCCCTGAAGGTAGGCGTTGACGCCCGCGGCGTACGCCTGGAGGTACTTCTTCGTGGCGGCCGACAGCTTGGTGTCGTACTCCTGCTTGGCGATGCGGTCCCAGCCGAGGGTGCGCAGGAACTCGTCGTTCTTGACCTGGCTCTTGCCGAACATCTCCGACAGGCGCCCGGAGGTCATGTGCCGGCGCACGTCCATCTCCCAGAACCGGTCCTGCGCCTGGACGTAGCCCTGGGCCATGAACAGGTCCTCGTCGGAGGACGCGTAGATCTGCGGGATGCCGTTGCCGTCCCGTTTGACGTCGACCGGCCCCGACAGGCCCTGGAGCGTGATCGTGCCCTTGGTCTGCGGGAAGGAGGCGCGGACGGTGCTGATCGACCAGTACGCCCCGAAGGCGATGCCGCCGATGACGGCCAGGACCAGCACCAGCACGATCAGTCGGGCTCTGCGCCCCTTCTTCCTGCCGGGCTTGGCGGGCGCGGCACCGGTGGTGGCGGTGTCACCCGTTGTGGCGGTGGTGTTGGGGGGCATCGCTGTCCTTGCTGTCCTAACGCGAGCGGCAGGTCGGGCTGTGACTTTGAATGAGCGCTGGAGCAACCATAGGCGCAGGGCCCTGTGCCGCTTGACGCGGAGTCGGGAACCAGCGCGTACGAGCGTTCGATCTTCTCCCGGCAAGCGTCAAGAAAGCGTCAAGAGTTAGGTAAGGTAACGAAGTACTTGGGTGCGGTGCGCCGCAGCCTCGGATCTTGTGTACGCGAGCTCGCGCCCCCGGCGTGAGCCAAGGAAGGGAACCGCCGCTGACTGTTCACCACCTCAACCAGCTCCTGCTCGTCTGCTCCGTGGTCCTGCTCGTCGCCGTCGCGGCCGTCCGGATCTCCTCCCGCAGCGGGCTCCCCAGCCTGCTCGTCTACCTGGGGATCGGCGTCCTCATGGGCCAGGACGGCATCGGCGAAATCCACTTCAACAGCGCCGCGGTGACCCAGGTCATGGGGTACGCCGCACTGGTCGTGATCCTCGCCGAGGGCGGCCTCGGCACGAAGTGGAAGGAGATCAGGCCGGTCCTGTCCTCCGCCTCGGTCCTGGCCACCTTCGGCGTCGCCGTCAGCGTGGGCGTCACCGCGGCGGGCGCGCACTTTCTGGTCGGGCTGGAGTGGCGGCAGGCGCTCATCATCGGCGCGGTGGTGTCCTCCACGGACGCGGCGGCGGTCTTCTCGGTGCTGCGCAGAGTTCCCCTCCCCGCGCGCGTGACGGGCACGCTGGAGGCGGAGTCCGGCTTCAACGACGCCCCGGTGGTCATCCTGGTCGTCGCCTTCTGCACGGCCGGGCCGGTCGAGCACTGGTACGTGCTGCTGGGCGAGATAGCCCTGGAACTGGCCATCGGCGCGGCCATAGGGCTGGCGGTGGGCTGGTTCGGCTCCTGGGGACTCAAGCACGTGGCCCTGCCGGCCTCCGGCCTCTACCCGATCGCCGTCATGGCGATCGCCGTGACGGCGTACGCCGCCGGCGCCCTGGCGCACGGCAGCGGCTTCCTGGCCGTCTACCTGGCCGCGATGATGCTCGGCAACGCCAAGCTCCCCCACTGGCCGGCCACGCGGGGGTTCGCCGAGGGGCTCGGCTGGATCGCCCAGATCGGCATGTTCGTCGTACTCGGCCTGCTGGTCACTCCGCACGAGCTCGGGGACGACGTCGCACCGGCTCTGCTCATCGGGCTGGTCCTCACCATGGTGGCCCGCCCGCTGAGCGTGGTGCTCAGCCTGGCACCGTTCCGTGTGCCCTGGCAGGAGCAGACGCTGATGTCGTGGGCGGGACTGCGCGGCGCCGTGCCCATCATCCTGGCGACCATCCCCATGGTGAACGGCGTCACCGGCAGCCGCCGCATCTTCAACATCGTCTTCGTACTGGTCGTCGTCTACACCCTCGTCCAGGGGCCGACGCTGCCCTGGCTGGCGCGCACGCTGCGGCTCGGCGAGCAGGGCGAGGCCTCCGACCTCGGCATCGAGTCGGCGCCCCTGGAGCGGCTGCGCGGACACCTGCTGTCGATCTCGATCCCCGAGGGCTCCCGGATGCACGGCGTGGAGGTCAGCGAGCTGCGCCTGCCTCCCGGGGCTGCCGTCACCCTCGTCGTCCGCGAAGAAAAATCGTTCGTTCCGCTGCCCTCGACGGTGTTGCGCCGGGGGGACGAACTGCTCGTCGTCGCCACCGACCCGGTCCGCGACGCGGCGGAGCGACGTCTGCGCGCGGTCGCCCACGGCGGCAAGCTGGCGGGCTGGCTCGGCATGAACGGGGCGACCAGCTCGCGTTGAGGGCGCGTTCCGTGCGGTTCACGCCCCATTTCCGTGAAATCCCAGGTGTCCACATCCGTGGTGCTCGTTTTCACAGCTGCGGGACGCGCTGGTCCTTGTACCATGAGGGCGCACCCTGATCGAACCAACTCTGCCTGACGCAGAGCTGGCGCGACCGTATGGCGGCCGTTCGCCCCCCACCCCCCGTGGGCGCCGGTATCTACCGCAGTCCGCGCAAGAGGACAGCTCTCGGCCCCGGGCCCCACCAGGCCCGCGCTACCAGGCGGCAGAAAGGCACGGCCGTGGGATCCACGGTCACCACCACCGAACCGGAGAAGACCTCGCCGGCCCCGACCCGCCCGGGATACGGACAGCTGCTGCGCACCCGCGGCGCCTGGACCTTCCTGCTCCCCGGTTTCGCGGCGCGCCAGCCGTTCGCGATGCTCACCATCTCCATCGTGCTGCTCGTGCAGCACACCACCGGCTCGTACGGCGCCGCGGGCGCCGCCGCGGCCGCCACCGGTGTCTCCATGGCGCTGTTCGCGCCGTACAGCGGGCGCCTCGCCGACCGCTACGGCCAGCGCGCCGTGCTGGTCCCCGGTGTTGTGGTGCACACGCTGTCCGGCCTGTCGCTGACGGCGCTCGCGCTGGCGCACGCGCCCCTGTGGGCGCTGTTCCTGGCGGCCGTCCCCACCGGCGCCTCGGTGCCGCAGATCGGCCCCATGGTGCGTGCGCGCTGGGGCGTGAAGCTGCAGGGTTCGCCGCTGATGGCCACCGCGGCGGCGTTCGAGTCGGTCACGGACGAGCTGACATTCGTCTTCGGACCGCTGCTGGCGACCGCGCTGTGCACCGCAGTGACACCGGCGGCCGGCCTGCTCACGGAGGGCGCGCTGACCCTCGTCGGCGGTCTGCTGTTCGCCGCGCAGAAGGGCACGCAGCCGCCGGTGACCGGCGAGAGCGGGCACGCACGCGTGCAGCACGCCTCCGCGCTGCGCGTGCCGGGCGTGCGCGTGCTGGTCGTGACCTTCCTGGGCATCGGGTCCGTCTTCGGCGGCATGCAGGTGGCGCTGGCGGCGTTCACCGAGTCGATCGGCGAGCCCGGCCTGAACGGTGTCCTGTACGGCGTGTTCGCCGCGGGCAACATGCTGTCCGGCATCGTCTGCGGCGCGATCGCCTGGAAGACCGCCCCCCAGCGCCGCCTGGTCGTCGGCTACACGGCGCTCGCGATCGTCGCGTCCGCCCTGTGGACGGCGCACTCGGTGCTGCTGCTCGCCGGGCTCGGCCTGCTGGTGGGCATGTGCATCGCGCCGGCGCTGATCACCGGCTACACGCTGGTCGAGAGCCTGGTCCCGGCCGGCGCGCGCACGGAGGCCTTCACCTGGCTGACCGGCGCGGTCGCGCTCGGGCAGGCGGCCGCCGTCACGGTCGCCGGACAGCTGGAGGACCGGCTGTGGGACGGTGCGGGATTCCTGGTGCCGATGGCCGGCACCGTACTCGCGCTGGCGACCCTGCTGGCGCTGCGGTCGCGGCTGGTCGCGCGGCCGCAGAACCGTACCGTCGCACGTGGCGTCGGTCACCGCGTGCCGGTGACGGTGGACTGAATCCACGGAATAGGTCACTATGGATCGTCGTTAGCACTCATCGAGTGAGAGTGCCAGGAGGAAGACAGTGCCGACCTACCAGTACCAGTGCACCGAGTGCGGCGACGGCCTTGAGGCGGTGCAGAAGTTCACCGACGACGCCCTGACCGAGTGCCCCAGCTGCGGTGGCCGCCTGAAGAAGGTGTTCTCCGCGGTCGGCATCGTCTTCAAGGGCTCCGGCTTCTACCGCAACGACTCCCGCGGCTCCACGTCGAGCAGCAGCCCGGCGTCGAAGTCGTCGAGCACGTCGTCGTCCGGCACGTCCTCGTCCGACGCGAAGTCGTCCTCGTCTTCGTCCTCGTCCTCGTCGAGCTCCGCCGGCAGCTCCGCGGCCTGACGCCTTTCCCCGGACCCTGCCGTCGTACGACGGCAGGGCCTTCGGCGCCTCCCGGCGCCGCTCCCCCACGGTTTCACCGCCCGCTAGGGTGCTGGTCATGGCGAACGCAGAGATCGGCGTAATCGGTGGCTCGGGCTTCTACTCGTTCCTCGACGACGTGACCGAGGTCCAGGTGGACACCCCCTACGGGCCGCCCAGCGACTCCCTCTTCCTCGGTGAGATCGCCGGCCGGCGGGTCGCCTTCCTGCCCCGGCACGGCCGCGGCCACCACCTGCCGCCGCATCGCATCAACTACCGCGCCAACCTGTGGGCGCTGCGCTCGGTCGGCGTCCGGCAGGTGCTCGGCCCCTGCGCGGTGGGCGGCCTGCAGCCCGAGTACGGCCCCGGCACCCTGCTCGTGCCGGACCAGTTCGTGGACCGTACGAAGTCCCGGATGCAGTCGTTCTTCGACGGGTTGCCGCTGCCCGACGGCACCGTGCCGAACGTCGTGCACGTCTCCATGGCCGACCCCTACTGCCCCACCGGGCGGGCTGCCGCGCTGAAGGCCGCCCGGGGACGGGACTGGGAGCCGGTGGACAGCGGAACGCTGGTCGTGGTCGAGGGGCCGCGCTTCTCGACGCGTGCCGAATCGTTGTGGCACCGGGCGCAGGGCTGGTCGGTCGTGGGCATGACCGGTCACCCCGAAGCGGCGCTCGCCCGGGAACTGGAGCTGTGCTACACGTCGCTGACCCTGGTCACCGACCTCGACGCCGGCGCCGAGACCGGTGAGGGCGTCTCGCACGAGGAGGTGCTGCAGGTGTTCGCGGCCAATGTGGACCGCCTGCGCGGAGTGCTGTTCGACGCGGTGGCGGCACTGCCGGAGACCGGGTCACGGGACTGCCTGTGCGTGAACGCGCTCGGCGGAATGGATCCTGGCTTCCGGTTGCCGTAGCGCCTTCGCAAGAAGAGCGGAATTCCCCGTTCGGGTGGGCGAGTTATCCACAACCCGTCCGTGATCCACCGGCTCCGGCGGGATTCGGCGCGAGGCCTCATCGTGGCATCGCAAGCCGAATTCCTCGTCGCAGGCGGTGATTTCCGTGCCTCGTTCCTCGTCCTTGAATCCGTCTCCGCATACGTCTCCCCTTCCGTCCCCGCCCTCTCCGCCCTCTCCGCCCTCTCCGCCTCCGCTCCGGCTTCCGCGCCCGCTGGGCACGGACGCCCCGGCGATCTGTGAGGTGCCGCAGTTCCCGCCGGTGCGGGTGCGCGGCGGGCGGTATCAGCTGCAGCGGCTCGTACGGCACCGCAGGCGGGCCATCGCGGCCGGCCTCGCGGTGACCGCGGCCGCGCTGGTCGCCGCGGGGCCGCGCACGGAGGCCAGGCCGCATCGCGTGGAACAGGCCCGGAAGCACCCGGTCACGGTGCCCGTACGCCGGCATGCGGCCGTGGACCTGGTGGCGGCACCCGTGCGGATCGCCGACGCGGCCACCGTCCGGCTCCTACGGCCCGGCGACCGCGTCGACGTCATCGCCGCCGGGGATCCGACGGCCGGGGGCGCCGCACAGGTGCTCGCGCGCGGCGTGCGGGTGACCGAGGTGCCCGAGCCGCTGGAGGACGGGGCCGAGAGCGGGGCACTGGTCGTGCTGTCGGTGCCGCGTGGCACGGCGGCGCGGCTCGTCGGCGCCGGCGCCACGGCCCGCCTGGCGGTGACGCTGTGCTGAAGCGCCTGGGACGCTTTCTCGGCGGATTGCTGTCAGGTCTCTCGATCCAACGACGGGACTGGACAGGATGGGCTCACCGTGCCGTAGGTTGCGGAGCGTTTCGTTCCACACCCTGCGCATGCGAGGAGAGTCCCCGAGGTGAGCGAGAAGAAGGAACCGAGCGTCTGGCAGGGCTTCAAGGCCTTTCTGATGCGCGGCAACGTCGTCGATCTGGCAGTCGCGGTGGTCATCGGCGCGGCCTTCACGAACATCGTGAACTCGGTGGTCAAGGGGGTGATCAGCCCACTGGTGGGAGCGATCGGCACGCAGAATCTGGATCACTACAGCTTCTGCCTGAAGGACCCGTGCGTGGTGGGCCCGGACGGCACGGTCAAGAGCGGTGTACCGATCCTGTGGGGCTCCGTCCTCGGCGCCACGCTGACGTTCGTGATCACGGCAGCGGTCGTGTACTTCCTGATGATCCTGCCGATGTCCAGGTACCTGGCGCGGCAGGCGGCCCGCAAGGCTGCGAGGGAGGGCGCCAAGGAGGTCGTCGAGGTGACCGAGCTGGAGGTGCTCAAGGAGATCCGCGACGCGCTGGTCGCGCAGCGTGGATCGGGACGCGACGAGCGCTAGCGGCGCTGTCGCGGACGGCTCAGAGGTGGTGGGGCGGCTTCTCGTCGAGGAAGCGCTTCAGGTCGGCGGCGCTGTCGCCGTCCGAGCGCTCGCCCCACCCGCGGTCGGTGTCGTCCGAGGACTGCTGGTCCAGCGGGTCGTCGAAGACCAGCGCGGGCTTCGGGTCGCGGGGCTCGGATGCGGGGGTGGTGCTCATGCCACAAGGGTACGGCCCCGGTCCACGCGCCCGCGCGCGTCCGGCGCCCCCGGCGGACGGCGCCGCTTGTGAATGCGTTCATTGTCTGCTGATGCCTTCACAAGGCCCTCTGGACGCTTTTCTGCTGTGCTGAGAGGCATGACCTCGAGTTCCGCTCCGGCACCCGCCTCCTCGGGCGCACCCCAGTCCTCCGGACCGCTGCGACGCCTCGTCGCGCGCGGGCGCGACGAGGCGCACCGGGTCTCCTCGCCGCTAGAGCTCTTCTTCGACCTGTGCTTCGTCGTGGCGATCGCGCAGGCCGGCGCGCAACTGGTGCACGCCGTCGCCCAGGGACACGCGGGCGACGGAATCCTCGACTACGCCATGCAGTTCTTCGCCATCTGGTGGGCCTGGATGAACTTCACCTGGTTCGCCTCGGCGTACGACAACGACGACGCGCTCTACCGGGTCGTCACCCTGGTGCAGATCGCCGGCGTCCTGGTGCTGGCCGCCGGCATCTCCCGGGCCTTCCAGCATCACGACTACCTGGTGGTCTGGCTCGGCTACGTGATCATGCGGCTGGCGATGGCCACGCAGTGGCTGAGAGCGGCGAGATCGGCCGAGGGCGCCGAGAGAACCGTCGCGCTGCGGTACGCGTGCGGCGTGCTCCTGTGCCAGGTCGGCTGGCTCGGACTGCTGCTGCTGCCCGAACCCGCGCGGCCCTGGGTGTTCCTGGTGATGGCGATCGCGGAGATGTGCGTGCCGCTGCTCGCCGAGAAGAACCACGAGACCTCCTGGCACCCGCACCACATCGCCGAGCGGTACGGCCTGTTCACCATCATCGTGCTCGGCGAGACGGTCGCCGCGGCGACCGTCGCCGTGAAGGGGGCCTTCGACGAGCACAACGCACTGGGCGAGTTGCTGCCGATCGCGGCGGGCGGGCTCCTGATCGTCTTCTCCGCGTGGTGGATCTACTTCGTGGTGCCCATCCACGGACACCTCCGCGCCAACGGCCAGGCGTTCCTGTGGGGTTACGGCCACTACCTGATCTTCTCCTCCGCCGCCGCGATAGGTGCGGGCCTGGAGGTGGCCGTGGAACACGCGGTCGGCAAGACCGACATCTCCGCGCTGTCCGCGGCGGCGGCCGTGACACTGCCCACGGCGCTGTATCTGCTCACCGTCTGGGCGCTCCACTCTCGGCACTTCAAGGTCGGCATCGCCCAGCAACTGGTGCTGCCGGCCGCGGCGCTGCTGGTGATCTGCTGCACTTTCCTGGGCGGCTGGGCGGTACTCGCGGCGGGGCTGGTGTGCTCGGCCGCGGTCGCGACCGGAGTGGCGCTGACGGCGCGCGTGGTCCGCCGGCAGCACGCGGCGAGCGCCACCGCTCCGGCAGGCTGACTCCTCGCGGGCGCTTCGGTGGGCGAGACTGGCCTCCATGACAGTTGACGCAATCACGGACGTCGCCGGGGTGCGGGTGGGGCACGCCACCCGCAGCGGGGGCGGCTGGCTCACCGGCACCACGGTCGTGCTCGCTCCGGAGGGCGGCGCGGTCGTCGCCGTGGACGTGCGCGGCGGCGGCCCCGGCACCAAGGAGACCGACGCGCTCGACCCGCGCAACGTGGTCCAGCGGGTCGACGCGGTCGTGCTCACCGGTGGCAGCGCGTACGGGCTCGACGCGGCGTCCGGGGTGATGGCCTGGCTGGAGGAGCAGCGGCGCGGAGTGCGGGTGGGGCCGGACCCGGCGCACATCGTGCCGGTCGTGCCGGCCGCGTGCGTCTTCGACCTGGGGCGCGGAGGGAACTTCGGCGCGCGCCCGGACGCGGCGACGGGGCGTGCGGCGGTGGAAGCCGCGGCGGCGAGTACGCCGGGCGCCCGGGTGGCGGAGGGGTGCGTCGGGGCCGGTACGGGCGCCGTTGCGGGGCGCGTCAAGGGTGGCGTGGGCACCGCGAGCACGGTGCTCGACTCCGGGATCACCGTGGCCGCACTGGTGGTGGTGAACGCCGCGGGGTCGGTGATCGAGCCCGAAACGGGGGCGTTGTACGGGGAGTTGTGTCAGGGGCGGGTGGAGTATCCCGAGGAGCGCGTGCACGTGGCCGCGCGCCGGCGCCTCGACGAATGCGCCGCCAAGAACGCACCGCCTCCGCTCAACACGACGCTGGCGGTCGTCGCGACCGACGCGAGCCTCTCCAAGGCGCAGGCGCACAAGCTGGCAGGCACGGCGCACGACGGGATCGCGCGCGCCGTACGGCCGGTGCACCTCATGAACGACGGCGACACGGTGTTCGCGCTGGCGACCGGCGCACGCTCTCTTTCCGAGCACCCGCTGGAGCTCAACGGCATCCTCGCTGCCGGTGCGGATGCGGTGACGCGGGCGATCGTGCGGGGTGTGCGCGCCGCCGAGTCGGCCGAAGGGCCCGGTGGAGTGTGGCCGTCGTACGGGGAGTTGTACGGGGCGAGGTAGGGGTGGTGCGGGCTCGGGGGTGCGGCGTGCTGCGGCGGGCTGTGGCCGGGATGGAGCGACCGTCGGGCTTGAATTGTCGCGGTTCTGTCACGTGATGGCGTTCACGTGGATCTGGAGGGAACCTTCCCGGGCGCCGGTTCCCTCTTTCCTCACGCATGGGAACGGATCACGCACATCAAACGAACCTGGAGCAGCCTGTGACAACGCCGGACATTGCAGCGCGGCGCGTACTGGGGGCCTGTGCCGCCCTGGTGGTCGGCAGCCTCACTCTGACCGCCTGCGGTGGCAGCGCCAACGCCACCGGCGACGGCAAGGACGGCAAGAACTCTCCCAAGACGTCCACGGCGAAGATCGCGATCTCGGCCAAGGACGGTTCGACCGACGCGTCCATCAACGCGACCGGCGTGAAGGTCAGCGGCGGCAAGCTGACCGACGTGAAGATGACCGTGTCGGGGACGGGGCAGACCGTGGCCGGGACGATATCCGAGGACGGCGGCAGCTGGAAGCCGAAGCAGCAGCTGGAGCGCGGGACGAAGTACGAGATCGACGCGACCGCGAAGGACGCCGACGGGCGTACCGCGGCGGCCAACTCCATCTTCACCACCGTGACGACGGCGAACAGCTTCATCGGCACCTATACGCCCGACAACGGCAGCACGGTCGGGGTGGGCATGCCGGTGTCGTTCACCTTCGACAAGTCGATCTCCGACAAGAAGGCCGTGCAGTCGCACATCACGGTCAACTCCAGCAGTGGCCAGCAGGTGGTCGGGCACTGGTTCGGGGACCGGCGGCTGGACTTCCGGCCGCAGGACTACTGGAAGGCCGGCTCCAGGGTCACGATGCAGATCGATCTGGACGGGGTCCAGGGCGCGAAGGGCGTCTACGGGGTGCAGAAGAAGACCGTCTCCTTCACCATCGGGCGATCGCAGGTCTCCACGGTCGACGCCAACACCCAGACCATGACCGTGGTACGGGACGGCAAGACGGTCAAGACCATTCCGATCTCCACCGGAAGCCCGCAGCACACCACCTACAACGGGCAGATGGTGATCTCCGAGAAGTTCACACAGACCCGCATGGACAGCCGGACGGTCGGCCTCGGCGGTGAGTACAACATCCCGGACGTGCCGCACGCGATGCGCCTGACGGACTCCGGCACCTTCATCCACGGCAACTACTGGTACAACCAGGGCAACCCGCCCTTCGGCCGCGAGGGCACCAGCCACGGCTGCGTCGGCTTGGCCGACGTGCAGGGCGCGCAGGGCGCCACGCCCGCCAAGTGGTTCTACGACAACACACTCATCGGGGACGTCGTCATCGTGAAGAACTCCCCGGACACGACGGTGGCCCCGGACAACGGGCTCAACGGCTGGAACATGTCGTGGAGTGCCTGGACCGCCGGAAGTGCCGCCTGAACGGCTGGTTTTGACACCATGTCGGGCCGCGCGGGAACTTTTCGCGCGGCCCGCGCGTTTTCCCGGCATACGTTTTCTCGGTTCCCGGACATGATGTCCGACCGAGGGGCTACGGTATGCACCCACAAGGTGACATGCAGCAACGCCGGGAGATGCCTTGAGCGTTCCGTACGAGACGGCAGCGTACGAACCAGCCGAGTCTCCTGAGGAGCATCTCGAGCGACTCCTCGGCCGTGCCCTGAACTCCTTCGAGCTGCCCGACGAGGTCATACGGCAGCTCGACTGCGCGCTGGCGCACGACAGTTCGCTGCACTCCGCGTACCACAGCGCGGGACGGCACCGGGAGACGTACCGGCACACCTGGCTGCTCGCCGACGGCTCCGCGGTCACGCTGTGGGAGCTCGTGCACAACCCCACGCCGGGCGGCGCCCCGGAGAGCGAGGTGTACGTCGACGAGGAGGAGCTGCAGACGGCCACGGCTCGGCTCGGGATGCCGCCGGAGACGCCCGAGTTCGAGGTGCCCGCGCTGATGCGGCTGTGGGCGATTCCGGAGCCCCGCCACATGTTCGCCTCCGACGACTCGGCGGACCACGCGCGCCGGCTTCTGCGTCGCGCGGAGAATCCGGACCGGCCCGGTGCGGAGACGGCGGCGCTGCTGGCGACTGCGACGGCGCACGAGATCACGCAGGCGTTCGGGCGCCCGGGGCGCGCCGGGCGCGCGGGTCTGAGCTACGCGCTGTACCAGCACGCGTTCCTGCTGCCGGACGGCGGTGAGCTGTCCCTGTGGGAGGTCGAGCACACGGCGACGCCGGACGGGCGGCACATGTGCGAGGTGTACATGTCGGAGGACGCGGCGCGGGACGCCATGGAGCGGCGCGCGGCGCGGCAGGCATAGCACGCGCCGAGGGCGCGGGGGTGACGGCGCCTGTCCGGTCAGTGATCGCCGAGACGCCGTATCAGCCCGGCGAAGGCGTCCTGTTCCGCCGGGGTCAGCTCCACCTTCTCCAGCGCAGGTCCGGCCTGCCGTTGGGACGGCAGGAGCGGGAGACGAGCAGCCCGGAGCTCTCGCAGGGCCTCTGCACGGAAGCGGCGCAGCAGGCGTATGACGCCGATCGCCCACGCCGTGCCGGCCAGGGCGAGGACGGCCGCGCCGGCCAACTGGAGGGTCGAGACATGCTCTGGCATACGTCCCAGTACACACCACGGTCCGGGACTTTGGTCCCGGACCGTGACGTATCTCGCAGGTGCCGTGAACAACTCACAGCGCGCTAAAGGGACAAGGTGTGGCGGAGGGGGTGTGATGCTCAGGCCGCCACGGGCTGCTTGGTCTCCTTCGCCGTGGTGGCCGCGTTCGTGGCGGGGTCGGTGGCCGTGGTCTCCGGGGCCTGCTTGCGCATGCCCTTGAGGAGGACGACCAGGGCCGTGGTGGCGCAGACACCGGCCGCGATGGCGATGAGGTACAGGAACGGGTTGCCGATCAGCGGGACGACGAAGATGCCGCCGTGCGGGGCGCGCAGGGTGGCGCCGAAGGCCATCGACAGGGCGCCGGTGAGCGCACCGCCGACCATCGACGCGGGGATCACGCGCAAGGGGTCGGCCGCCGCGAACGGGATCGCGCCCTCGGAGATGAAGGAGGCGCCCAGGACCCAGGCGGCCTTGCCGTTCTCGCGCTCGGTCTGCGTGAACAGCCTGCCGCGCACGGTGGTGGCGAGGGCCATCGCCAGCGGCGGGACCATGCCGGCCGCCATCACCGCGGCCATGATCTTCATCGCGGAGTCGCCGGGGTTGGACACCGCGATGCCGGCGGTGGCGAAGGTGTAGGCGACCTTGTTGACGGGACCGCCCAGGTCGAAGCACATCATCAGGCCGAGGAGGGCGCCCAGCAGGATGGCGTTGGTGCCGGTGAGGCTGTTCAGCCAGCTGGTGAGGCCCTTCTGGGCGCCGGCGATGGGCTTGCCGACCACGACGAACATCAGGAATCCGACGATCGCCGAGGAGATCAGCGGGATCACCACCACCGGCATGATGCCGCGCAACGCAGGGGGGATCCGCACCTTCTGGATGGCCATCACCACGCCACCGGCGATCAGACCGGCCGCGAGGCCGCCGAGGAAGCCCGCGTTGATGGTCAGTGAGATCGCGCCGCCGACGAAGCCGGGGACCAGGCCCGGCCGGTCGGCCATGCCGTAGGCGATGTAACCGGCCAGGACCGGGACGAGGAAGCCGAAGGCCACCGCGCCGATCTGGAACAGCAGGGCGCCCCAGCTGTCGGTCTGGGTCCACACGAAGTGGTCCATCACCGACGGCGCCTTGTTGATCTTGTAGCCGCCGATCGCGAAGCCCACGGCGATGAGGAGACCGCCCGCGGCGACGAACGGAACCATGTAGCTCACGCCGCTCATCAGCCACTTGCGCAGCCTGGTGCCGTAGCCCTCGGTGGAGTCGCCGGCGCGCTCGACCGGCGTGCCGCCCGACGCCGGCGCCGGCGCACTCGTCTCGCCGCGCGCGGCCTTCGCACGCACCTCCGTGATGAGTTCCGCCGGGCGGTTGATGCCCGCCTTCACTCCGACGTCGACGGTCGGCTTGCCCGCGAAGCGGTCCTTGTCGCGTACGGGGACGTCGTGCGCGAAGATCACGGCGTCCGCCGCCGCGATCACCGCCGGATCCAGCCGGGTGAAGCCGGCCGAGCCCTGTGTCTCGACGACGAGTTCGACGCCCGCCTGGCGTCCCGCGTTCTCGAGGGACTCAGCCGCCATGTAGGTGTGCGCGATGCCGGTCGGGCAGGAGGTGACGGCGACGACACGGAAGGGGCGTCCGCCGGAGTCCGTGGCGGAGCCGGCGCCCGCGGGAGACGCCTGCGCCGGGGCTGATGTGCCCGGCGCCTGCGCCGTGGTGCCCGCTGCGGCGTCGGCGGAGGCCGCCACCGACGCCGCAGCGGTGTCTTCGGAT
>NZ_JBEPBF010000177.1:0-16539 GCF_040298985.1 Streptomyces sp. NPDC001093
GGCCGAGGACGGAATCGAGATCTCCCTGCCCTACGCGGACTACTACCTGCTGGAGGGCATCGGCGCACACCTGTGCCGGTGCCTCAGAGCGTCGACAGATCGATGGCCCGGTCGACGTCCTGCGGCCGCAGCACGCGCAGGATGCCCTCCAGCAGGTAGTAGTCCGCGTAGGGCAGGGAGATCTCGATTCCGTCCTCGGCCGGCCGGTTGCGGGTGCAGCGGGCGACTATCGCCTCCGCGCGGGTGGAGTTCCGCGTCAGGCAGGTCTCCGACAGCGCCGTGAGGATCCGCAGGGCGACCTGCCGGTACTCACGCCGTCCGGTCGCGGCGGACAGGTCGAGCAGCCCGCATGCCATGACCGCGCCCGCTGACGCGTCCTTGATGTCGTACGGGGCCTGCGGTGCACGGTAGTCCCACACCGGTATGTGATCCGGACTCAGCGCTCCCACCGCGAAGTCGGCGAGTCTGCGTGCCGTGGAGAGAAACTGCCGATCTCCGGTACGGCGGTACATCGTGGTGAACCCGTAGACGCCCCAGGCCTGCCCGCGGGACCAGCAGGAGCTCGGGCTGTAGCCCTGGACCGTGTTCGGGCCGATCGGCGCCCCGGTGCCGGGGTCGAAGTCGAAGACGTGAGGGGTCGAGCCGTCCGGCCGGGGAAAGACCCGTTGTGCCGTCCTGGCATGCTCGACGGCGATCCGCAGGTACTTCTCGTCGCCCGTCTGCCGGCCGGCAAAGGCCAGCAGGTCGAGGTTCATGATCGTGTCCATGATGACCCGGCCCGCGTTCTTCGGGTCGTCCGGCGCCCCCCAGGCCCGGATGAAGTGGCCGCGCGGGTTGTAGCGCTGGATGAGGGAGTCGGCCGCCTCGATCGCCCCCGCGCGCCAACTGCCGTCGCCCGTCAGGCGCCAGGCGGTGACCCAGGAGGGATAGAAGAGGAATCCGAGGTCGTGGGTGGTGGTGTCGTACCGGCGCGGAGCGAGTCCGCGGGCGGAGTCGAGCGCCAGCGTGCGGAACGCGTCGTCTCCGCTGTGGAGATACGCCATCCACAGCGTCCCCGGCCAGAACCCGCCGACCCAGTCACCGTTCTGGGAGTAGGTCCACTTCTCGAACTTCGTGCCGACGGGAAACCCGGTCACCCCCGGCGCGACGGCGCGCAGTTTCTCCACCGCGTAGTCGGCCGCCGCGCGAAGCGACCGCGCAGCCGGTGCCGGTCCCTGGCCGCCTGACGCCTCCGCGGCCTGCGCGGGGGAGACGGCGGTCGCCGTGGCTCCGGCTGCCACGGCGAGCACGGTGCGCCGGGACATGCTCATGGACAGTCCTCCAAGTAGGCGGAACGGCAGGGGCGTTGAGGGAGTCTGGCACGGTGGCGGTCCTGTCGTACACCCACATGTGCAGAGTTCGTGTATGTGAATGACTCGGGTGGCCGGGAATCCCTGCTGCTCGCGGCGCACGACTCGGGCACCGGTACCGTGCGGAGCGATCCGCTCATCCGGCCGGTATGTCCGGCGATCCGGAAGACGGTCGGGCGGGTCGAACCCGGATTCCCCCGCGGAAGGTGACCGCCGATGTCCCAGCCCGCCATGACCGCACCCGACGCGAGCACGTCGGCCGCCCCGGTCCTCGCCGAGGTCGTCCGCTCCGGATTCGTCGAGGGGCGGCACCGGGGCAGCGTGATACTGCTCGCCGCGGACGCCTCGGTGGAGTGGGAGACCGGCGACGTGACGTCCCCCGTCTTTCCGCGTTCCGCCAACAAGCCGATGCAGGCGGCGGGCGTGCTGCGGGCCGGACTCGGCCTCGGGGGAGAACGGCTGGCCCTGGCCGCCGCGAGCCACTCCGGCGAGCCGTTCCACCGCGACCTGGTGCGCGCCATGCTCGACGAGCACGGGCTGACCCCGGAGCGCCTTCGGTGCCCGGCCGCCCTCCCGCTGGATCAGGAGGAGCAGGAGGCCTGCCTGGCGGCCGGGGGCCGGCGCGACCGCGTGGCCGTGAACTGTCCCGGCAAACACACGGCGATGCCGGCCGCCGCCGCGCTCCGGGACTGGCCGCTGGAGTCCTACCTCGACCCGGACCATCCGCTCCAGCGCGCCATCCGCACCGTCGTGGAGGAGGCGGCCGGTGAACCGGTGGCCGCCGTCGGGGTGGACGGCTGCGGGGCGCCCCTGATGGCGATCAGCCCGACCGGCCTCGCCCGTGCCTTCCGCTCCTTCGTCCTCGCCGCACCCGGCACACCCGAACGGCGGGTCGCCGACGCCATGCGGGCCCACCCCGAGTGCGTCGCCGGCACCCGACGCCGCGACACCTGGCTCATGAAGGACATACCGGGCGCCCTGTCGAAGGTGGGCGCGGAGGCCGTACAGGCCCTTGCCCTGCCCGACGGACGTTCCCTGGCCCTCTAGGTCGAGGACGGTGGAGTCCGGGCCCTCGGTCCCGTCCTGGCCCGCGCGTTGAACCTGATGGGGGTGCCGGCAGCCGTCGTGGACCGCGTCGGCCGTGCGCCGGTGCTGGGCGGAGGGCGGGAGGTGGGGGAGGTGCGCGTGGCGTTCTGACCGGGCGCCCGGTGGTGTTGGGTAACGTTCGGTCAGGTTCCTTACAAAGTCCTGTATTGAGGGGGATGTCCGGTTATCCATGGGGTGGACGACGGTTGACTTCCGTTCCATGAGCGTTCAACTCGCGATTGCTGTGAGTGTGATGTGCCCTCCTTAGGGTCCTTGAGGCTTTCGAAAGAAGGGGCTCATGGACTCACTCCGTGCGATCCGGGCTCGTGGGATCAGCAAGTGTTTCGGTGATGTCGTCGCCCTCGACGGCATCGATCTGGATGTGGCACAGGGACAGATCCACGGCCTGGTGGGCCCGAACGGTGCCGGGAAGACGACCCTGCTCGGGCTTCTGCTCGGCCTGGCCGTGGCCGACAGCGGACGCCTCGAGATCCTCGGTACGCCGGTGGGCAGGACGTTCGCCGCTCCCGACGGAGTCGCCGGGTTCGTGGACGGCCCGGGGCTCTACCCCTCGCTCACCGCCAGGCAGAACCTGGCCGCGCTGGCCGCTCTCCGGGGTCGAGACGCCCGTACGGCGGGCATCGACGAGGTGCTCGACCAGGTCGGGCTCACCGATGTCGCAGACGACCGGACCCGCGGCTTCTCCCTGGGCATGCGCCAACGGCTCGGCCTCGCCGCCGCCCTGCTGACCAAGCCCCGGCTGCTCGTGCTCGACGAGCCCTCCAACGGCCTCGATCCGGCCGGCAAGAAACACGTGCACGGTGTCCTCACGCGGCTCGTGGCGGAGGGGACCAGCGTCGTGCTGTCGAGCCACCGCATGGACGACCTCGAGGCACTGTGTTCCGAGGTCACCATCCTCGCCACCGGACGGATCGTCTTCTCCGGCCCGTTGAGCAAGCTGGCCGCCGAGAACCGTGAACTGGACTACCGGCTGCTCACCTCCGACCCGCAGACCGCCCGCCGGCTGGCCGCCGGCACACCCGGGATCCACGTCGTCGATGACGCCGTAGGACGTCAGGGCGCCGAGGTGCTCGTCGTGCGCGCCCTGGTGCCGGCCCTCGACGAACTGGTGGTGCGGCTCGTGCAGTCGGGCATCGCCCTGCGTGAACTCGCCCCCGTGGTCTCCCCGCTCGAGGCCGCGTTCCTGGCCCTGACCGAGCAGCAACAGCGAGCCGGGACCCGGCCCCAGGAGACCGACACCCAGCCGCAGGAGGCCGGCCGATGACAACCGTCGTCGCCCCCGAACCCACCACCGGCGCGGGCCGCGTCTCGGTGGCCCGCGGCTACCGCTTCGAACTGGTCAAACTCGTCTCGCAATGGCGGATCCGCCTGCTGGTGATCGCCTGCTGGATCGCACCGGGGCTCTTCGTCGCCGGGGTGAGCCAGCAGAGCACGCTCCCCGCCGACACGCTCTTCGGGCGCTGGATGCTCGCCACCGGCTGGGCCGGTCCCCTGGTGATCCTCGGCTTCTCCGGCACCTGGGCGCTCCCGCTGCTGACCTCCGTGGTGGCCGGAGACGTGTTCGCCTCCGAGGACCGGCTCGGCACCTGGCGTCACCTGCTCGTGGCCGTCCGCTCGCCTCGCCGGATCTTCGCGGCCAAGGCACTGGCGAGTCTCACCGTCATCCTGCTGCTCGTGGCCGGGCTGGCCGCCTCCAGCACGGTCGGCGGGCTCGTGGCGGTCGGCAACCGTCCGCTGGTCGGCCTCGACGGCCACCTGCTGGCCCCGGGGGACGCGGCCGGCCAGGTGATGCTCGCCTGGGCCTGCGTGCTCGCCCCGACGCTGGCCCTCGCGGGGATCGGCCTTCTCGGCTCGGTCGTCCTGGGCCGGTCCCCGATGGGACTGCTGCTCCCGGCGGTCGTCGCACTGGCCATGCAGCTGGCGCAGATGCTGCCGCTGCCCGTCGCCCTGCGAATCGCCCTGCCCAGCTGGGCGTTCATCTCCTGGAACGGACTGTTCACCAGCCCGGCACAGCTCGGCCCACTGGTGATCGGCCTCGTGGTCAGCCTGCTGTGGGCGGTGACGGCGACAGCGCTGGCCTATCTGCTCTTCCTGCGCCGCGACTTCACCAACCTGACCGACGACGGCTCGGGGCGCCGCGCGGTCACCGCCGGCCTCCTGCCGCTCGTCGGACTGGCCGGCGCGACCGTCGCCGTCGTCGCCTCGGCGACCGGGGCGACGGGTTCCGGGATCTCGCAGGACAAGGTACAGCGCTCCCTCGCCACGGAGTTCGCCCACCTCTATCGCATGCAGACCAGGCAGCTCAACCGCCCTGCCGTCACCGAAGCGCAGCTGAGGGCCACGGCGACCTGCAACAAGGGCAGTGTCAGGGTCGCCGCCGAAGGCCCCGGCAACGACTGGCGCTGCGTCGTGTCCTGGCATCTCCCCGACGTCGAGGCCACCGGGACGGCCATCTACCAGCTCGACGTCACCTCCGATGGGCGGTTCGTGGCCGACGGCGACGGACCGAAGGAAGTGAACGGCTACTTCCTGGTGCAGACCCCGACCGGGGACGCACCGAACCCTCTTTGGCAGTTCGACGGCAACGTCGTACTTCTCAGCACCTCGAAGGGATGACTCCATGCAGGTAACCCGCCACCGCCGGGCTGTGGAGACGGAGTTCCTCGGTAGACGCCTCGGGCGCCGGACCAGCCTCACCGCGATCGCCACAGCGGTGGTCCTCGCCACCACCGCCGGCATCGGTTACGCCCAGACCCACCAGTTCGGCACCGACCAGGTCGGCCAGACGACCGACCGGGGCCAGGTCATCTCCAGCGACCAGTACCTCGCCCCGTACGGCGAGCGCCTCGTCCTCAACAACGGCAAGATCATGTCGTCCTCGCCCAGCCCGGACGGCACCCACCTCGCGGCAGCGGTCACCGACGGCGGCAGCGCGCTGGCCATCGTCGACGTGAAGAACTGGAAGGTCCAGCAGGTCGTCGGCACCGCCGCCACCTCGACCCCGCGCCTGAGCAGCAACTCCGTGGGCCAGGAAGGCCCCACCTACTCTCCCGACGGCAAGCAGCTGTGGCTGGGCCAGACCGACGGCTACACCAAGTTCACGGTCAACCCGGACGGCACCGTCGCCGACCCGACGGCCGTGACCATCCCGGCGGACGGCTCCAAGCACGCGCTGGTGGGCCAGGCGGTGTTCTCCGCCGACGGCTCCACCGTGTACTCGGCGGTCAACGGCCAGAACCGGGTGGTCGCCATCGACGCGGCGACCGGCGCCGTCAAGCAGAGCTGGACCGTGGGCAACGCGCCGCGCGACATGGTCATGGTCGGCAGCAAGCTCTACGTCAGCAACGAGGGCGGCCGTCCGGCCCGGTCCGGCGACACCACCATGAACTCGTACGGCACCCAGGTGCCGGCCAACCCGAGGACGGGCGCCAGCACCACCGGTACGGTCAGCGTCATCGACCTGGCGAACCCGGCCGCGGCTCCCTCGAGCATCGACGTCGGCCTGCACCCGACCGCCCTGTACGCCAAGGGCAGGGCGCTGTTCGTCACCAACACGGCCGGCAACGACGTCTCGGTCATCGACACCGGCAAGAACAAGGTCGTGCAGACCATCGACACCCGGCCGTGGCCGGAGGCGTCCGTGGGCTACGAGCCCAACGCGGTGACGCTCACCGACGACGGCCGTCTGCTGGTGACCCTCGGCCGTGCCAACGCGGTCGCCGTCTACCGGTACCGGAGCCCGCTGGAGCCGGTGAGCTACGTCGGCCTGCTCCCGACGGACTACTTCCCCGCGGAGATCACCACCGTCGGCAACCAGGTGCTGGTCTCCAACACCCGTGGTATCGACGCCCGTCGCCCGAACAATCCCGCCGGGCACGGCACCCACGACACCACGTCGAGCGTACAGCGGTTCACCCTGCCGGACGACAGCGTCATCAGGTCCGAGACGGCCAAGGTCTTCCGGCAGAACGGCTGGACCCCCGGCTCGGTCTCGCTGGCCAAGGGCGGGAGCAAGGCGTGGCCGGTGCCGGTGCCGCAGCGGCTCGGCGACCCCTCGACGATCAAGCACGTCTTCCTGATCGTCAAGGAGAACCGGACCTACGACCAGGTCTTCGGTGACATGCCGCAGGGCAACGGCGACCCGTCGGTGACGCAGTTCGGCGAGAACGTGACGCCGAACCAGCACGCCCTGGCCAGGCAGTTCGGCCTGTACGACAACACGTACGACATCGGCACCAACTCCGCCGAGGGCCACAACTGGCTGATGCAGGCCGACGACCCGGAGTACACCGAGTCCTCGGCCGGTGAGTACGCGCGCAGCTACGACACCGAGAACGACGTCCTCGGTCACCAGAAGTCCGGCTTCATCTGGACCGGTGCCCAGGCGGCCGGGAAGTCCGTGCGAGACTTCGGCGAGTTCCAGTCGATCGAGAGCAAGCCGGCCGGCGCGACCTGGCAGAACCTGTACTGCGACGCCAAGAACATGGACGCGACCGGCCAGCCCACAGCGTACCCCATACAGACGGGTTCGGCGATCCCGTCGCTCAACTCCGTCTCGGTGCCCGGCTTCCCGCTGTTCGACCTCGACGTTCCGGACATCTACAAGTACCAGATCTGGAAGCAGGACTTCGAGAAGAACGGCCCGGCCAACCTGAACATGTTCTGGCTCTCCAACGACCACACCGGTGGTCCGGCGAGCCCGGCGGCCGAGGTGGCGGACAACGACCTCGCGGTCGGCAGGATGGTCGACGAGATCTCCCACAGCAAGTACTGGAAGGACTCGGCGATCTTCGTCGTCGAGGACGACTCCCAGGCGGGTCTCGACCACGTCGACGGCCACCGTGCCCCGATCCAGATCATCAGCCCCTGGGCCCAGCACGGCACCGTCGACAACCACTACTACTCGCAGATCACGATGATCCGCACCATCGAGCAGATCCTCGGGATCCACCCGATGAACCAGAAGGACAGCGCGGCCAGCCCGATGCGCGGGGCATTCACCCGGCGCCCGGACTACACGCCGTTCAAGGCGGTGCCCAACCGGACCCCGCTGACCGACGGCCTGAAGACGCCGCCCTCCTGCGGCGTGGACGCCCCGGCGGCGCAGGACCCGAAGGCGGCGGCCGTCCCGGCGGCGAAGGTCCCGGCGGACATGCAGAAGCTCGCCGCGGAGTGGGACGCCTGGAAGTCGAAGCAGCGGCTGACCGGGCCGCACGCCGTGCCCGACTACGCCAACCCCGCGCAGATGAACCACTTCACGTGGTACCAGACGCACAACTGGCAGACGCCGTACCCCGGTGAGAGGAAGATCTACGCACCGAACGACGTGCCGGGTGCCTACATCCCGTCGTCGGAGTCCGACGGCTGACGCAGGCTGACCCGTCGAGGACCCCTGGCCGGCCGTCGCCGGCCAGGGGTCCTCGACGTTCCCGCGGGCTCGTGTCCCCGACGCCGACGTGCGGGGTGCGGTGGGCGGGTGAAGACTGAAGACGGAAAAGGTACGCGGTCATGAACACCATCGACGCAACGGCTGCCGGCGCTCTGCGCGAGGCACTGCGGGGATCCGTCATCACGCCGCAGGACCCCGGCTACGACGCGGCCCGCAGCATCTACAACGCCATGATCGACCGGCGGCCGGCCGCCTTCGCCGAGTGCGTGGACGTGGCGGACGTGCGGGCGGTGATCTCCTTCGCCCGGGACACCGGCGTCGAGCTCGCGGTGCGCGGCGGCGGCCACAGCGGCCCGGGCCTGTGTCTGGTCGACGACGGACTCGTCCTTGATCTGTCCCCGATGCGCTGGGTCAGGGTGGACCCGGAGACGGACACCGCCCAGGTGGGCGGCGGCAGCCTGCTCGGCGATCTCGACCACGCGACACACGCCTTCGCGCGCGCCGTACCGGCGGGGATCATGTCGACCACGGGCGTCGGCGGTCTCACCCTGGGCGGCGGCCACGGGCACCTCAGCCGCAGGTACGGCCTGACGATCGACAGCCTGCTGTCGGCCGACGTCGTCCTCGCCGACGGCAGCTATGTCACCGCGTCCCCGGACAATCACCCGGAGCTGTTCTGGGCGCTGCGGGGCGGGGGCGGCAACTTCGGCGTGGTGACGTCGTTCACCTTCCGCCTGCACCCGGCCGGCACCGTCGGGGTCGCCGTGACGGTGTGGCCGGTCGACCGGACCCCCGAAGTGCTGCGCTGGTACCGGGAGTTCCTGCCCGCCGCGCCGGACGAGCTCAGCGGGTTCTTCCTCCTCCTCGTCATACCGCCCGGACCGCCCTTCCCCGAGCCGATTCACGGGCAGAAGATGTGCGGGGTCGTGTGGTGCTACACGGGCGACCTCTCCGACGAACGCCTGACGGAGGTGTTCGCCGCGGTGAACGACCCGGCGCCGCCGGCCTTCCACTTCGCCACCCCGACGCCGTACCCCGTCCTGCAGACCATGTTCGACGAGCTGATCCCCAAGGGACTGCAGTGGTACTGGCGCGGCGACCTCTTCGACGGCCTCTCCGACGCCGCGATCGACGTGCACCACGAGTACGGCGAGAACCTTCCGACCGGTCTGTCGACCATGCACCTCTACCCGGTTGACGGGGCGGCCCACCAGGCCGGCGCCGACGACACGGCCTGGGCCTACCGGGACGCCGTGTGGTCCGGCATCATCGCCGGCATCGACCCGGACCCCGCCGCCGCCGAGGCCATCCGGCGGTGGTGCGTCGACTACTGGACCGACCTGCACCCCCACTCCATGGGCGGCTCCTACGTCAACTTCATCGGCCCCGGGGAGAGCCAGGAACGGGTCCGGACCACCTACCGCGGCCACTACGACCGCCTGGCCGCGGTCAAGCGCGCCTACGACCCGGACAACCTGTTCCACGTCAACCAGAACATCCCACCGGCCCCGGAGTGACAGGGCGCGCATACCTTGAGCCGCGTCAGCGGCCGCCGTCGTGTTCGCTGATCCAGCGGGCGGCGAGCAGCCCCGAGCCGGCGGTGAGGGCTGCGGCGGCGATGACCGTGGCGTTCAGGCCGAGGGCGTCGGCGAGGATGCCCGCGACGAGGGCGCCCACGGCGTAGCCGATGTCACGCCAGAATCGGTAGGTGCCCAGCGCGCCCGTCCGCCAGGCCGGGTGCGCGTGGTCGGAGACCGACGCGATCAGGGCCGGGTAGACCATGGCGGTGCCGAGCCCGAGCGCGACGGAGGAGAGGACGCCCGCCAGCAGAGGGGTGTCCAGCAGGGCGAGGGCGAGGACGAATCCGGCGGCCTGGACGAGCATGCCGGTGACGATCAGCGGCTTGCGGCCGATCCGGTCGGAGAGGTGACCGGTGGGGATCTGACCGAGGCCCCAGAGTATGGGGTACAGGCCCTTGACGAGGCCGACGGCGGCGAGGCCCAGACCGTGCTCGGTGAACAGCAGCGGGAAGACGCCCCAGGTGAGGCCGTCGTTGAGGTTGTTGACCAGGCCGGCCTGGCTGGCCCCGCGCAGGGACCGGTGGTGCCAGGACGTCCGGGCGAAGGTGGGTCCCAGGGCGGTGCTCTCGCCGGATGCCAGCGGCTTGGTGTGCCGGGAGAGTTCGAGGGCGACGTGCGCGGCGGTGTCCCGCACGATCAGGGCGAGGCCGAGCCCGGCGGCGACGAAGACGACACCGATGAGTTCCGGTACCGGGCGCAGGCCGTACACGGTGGCGAGATATCCGGTGACCAGGGCGGTGGTGCCGACGGCGGTGTAGCCGGCTGCCTCGTTCAGGCCGGTGGCCAGTCCTCGCCGGGCGGGGCCCACGAGGTCGATCTTCATGTTGACGGTCATCGACCAGGTCAGGCCCTGGTTGAGGCCGAGCAGGACGTTCGCGGCGACGATCCAGCCCCATGACGGTGCCCAGGCGAGGGCGAACGGTACGGGGACGCCGATGAGCCAGCCCGCCACCAGGAGCTGTTTGCGGCGGAAGCGGGCCGTGAGCGCGCCGGCTGCGAGGTTGGTGAGGGCCTTGGTCAGGCCGAAGGCGATGATGAAGGAGAAGACGGCCAGGTCATTGGTCAGGCCGAAGGTGCGGGCGCCGATGAGCGGGACGGTCGTGCGTTCCAGGCCGACCAGGCCGCCCACGCAGACGTTCACGACGACCAGCAGCGTGAACTGCGGCCAGTTCTCGCGCAGTCCCAGCCGAACAGGCCTGGCCGCGGACTCGGTGGTCGCGCTCATCCGGCGCCGCCCTCGGTGAGCCGGCGGCCGTGGGCGGCGGCGTAGTCGCCGGGACTACCGTTCAGGACGGTCAGGCCGGTGTGCCCGGCACGCTCCAGGACACTGGCGGCGGTCATGGCGCGCTCGCCGTGTCCGCAGCCCACCACCGCGCCCCCGGGGACCTCGGCGGCGTGGGCGGCGAGGACGCCGAGTTCGAGGTGGCGGGCGCCGGGGACGTGTCCGGCGGCGTACTCGGCCGTCTGCCGGACGTCGAGGTACGGGGCGGCCGGCGCCCGGTCGGGGGTGACGAACGCGGTGGCCGAGGTGGGCAGGCCGGCCTGCTGCCAGGCGGTCATGCCTCCCGAGAGACGGCCGGCGAGACGCTCGTAACCGATCTTGTACGCCTGCCAGACGATCTCCGACAGGTCCTGGTCCGCGCCGGTGACGAAGGCGAGGGGGGCCTCGCCGGGCAGCAGCCAGCCCAGCCAGGTGGCGAACTGGGCGCGCAGCGGGATGGAGACCGACCCCGGTATGTGGGCGGCGGCGTACTGGGCCGCGGGACGGACGTCGACGACATGGCCGCCCTCGGCGAGCAGCGCGCCCACCTGCCCGGTCTCCAGGGCGGGCAGCGTCGGCGCGGCGGTCAGGACGGCCGGGCCGCGCCGGTTGACGGCCGCGAGCCGGCCGAAGTAGGCGGGGTAGCTGCCGAGGCTCGCGGTCAGCCGGGACACGAAGGTGTCCTCGTCGGGCGCGGCGAGCAGCGGGTTGGCCCGCTTCTCGGTGCCGATGGTGGTGGTGCGCTCGGTCCCGGGCGGCGCGGAGCAGAAGGAGCCGGCGCCGTGGGTGGGCCACACCGCGGTCTCGTCCGGCAGCCGGGTCAGCCGCCGCAGGGAGCGGTACTGCGCGCGGGCCAGCTCCTCCGTGCGGTCGGCGCCGAGCAGGTCGGTGCGCGCGGCGGAGTTCACGATCAGCGAGCCGCCGGTGAACACCCCGAGCGGGCGGCTGCCGTCCAGCAGCAGGAAGGACAGGTGCTCGTCGGTGTGTCCGGGGGTGGCCAGGGCGCGCAGGGTCAGCCCGCCCAGGTCGACCTCGTCGCCGTCCGCGAGACCCCGGTGCGGGAAGGCGCGGCGGCCGGCGGCTGAGGCCAGCACGGTGGCACCGTGGTCATGGCCGAGCTGGACGGCACCGGAGAGGAAGTCGGCGTGCAGATGGGGGTCGGCGGCGTACGCGACGCGCAGCCCGAGCCGGGTGGCCGCGGCGTGCAGCGCCCGCAGGTCGCGGCTCGCGTCCACGGCCAGGGCACGGCCGTCGCCCAGATCGACGAGGTAGGCGCTGTTGCCCAGCCCCGCGTCCACCAGCGGGATCAGATGGTCGTCGGCAAAGTCCACGGCAGTTCCTCCAGGGCCCGGTCCTCATGTCGCCACTCCATCCTCTACGATATTCCATGGATATATGGAGGATGGACATGGCGGAGATCACGGCAACCGGCTCCAAGGCCCGGCTGTACGACGCGTTCGCGGCCAGCGGGAAGGCGCTGGCCAGCGGAAAACGCCTGGAACTGCTCGATCTGCTGGCCCAGGGCGAGCGGACCGTCGACGCCCTGGCGAAGGCGGCCGGGCTGAATCTGACGACCGCGTCGGCCCACCTGCAGACGCTCAAGCAGGCCGGATTCGTCGCCACCCGCAGAGAGGGTGTGCGCATCCACTACCGGCTCGCCGGCGACGACGTGGCCCGGCTGTTCGCCCTGCTGCGCAATGTCGCCGAGAACCACCAGGCCGCCGTGCCGGCCGCCCGTGACGCCTACCTCGGTGACGACGGCGCCGTGGAGGTCAGCCGCGAGGAACTCCACGCCCGCGTCGCGGCGGGGGGTGTGACGGTGCTCGATGTGCGGCCGGTCGAGGAGTACCGGGCCGGGCACATCCTCGGCGCGATCTCCATCCCGGTCGGCGAACTGGCCGACCGTATCAACGAGTTGCCGGAGGACTCCGAGATCGTCGTGTACTGCCGCGGCGAGTACTGCGTCCTCGCCTACGACGCGGTCCGCCTCCTGGCCGACCGCGGGCGACGCGCCATCCGCCTCAACGACGGCATGCTCGAATGGCGCCTGGCCGACCTGCCCGTGGACGGCGCGTCCGGCACACACACGTGATGCGGCCGACGTCCACGGCGGCGCGAGTCCGCATGGGCTCCGCCGTGACCTCCCGGACAGCCCGCTCCGTGCGGCCTCGACCGCCGCCGGCACCGTCGTGTCGCCTGCCCGTCGCCTCGGCGCGGCTGACGGTCGGCTACGGCCTCTGCCGCTCGGCCGGGCCGATCCGGCGGCCCGTGAGGCTCGTGGGCCGGATCGACACCCACATCTCGCGGCCACCGCCCGCCCATGGCGTGGCGTGGGCCTGCCGGGTGAGTCTCCGTACGGTGTCCGGGTCCGTCACGACGCTCGCCGGGCCGACCGCGAGCACGCTCCAGCCCTGGCTCAGGGCCTCGTCCACGTGATCGACCTCGAAGGCGACCTCCCGTTCGGCGGCCGCCGCGGCCACGGAATCGGGCGCCGTCCGGAAGACGATGGTGTCGTCGACGACGTCGTAGTTGACCGGGACGACTGCCGGGCGGCCGTCGGGCGTCGACACCGAGACGCGTCCCACGCCGTGCGTGGACAGCAGCGTGCGGCATTCCTCCGGGGTGAGGTCGCGCAGCTCGGGATGCAGCAGCGCGTAGCCCTGACCGGGCGGGAGGTCGATGCCGCCACCGCGCAGGGCGGCGACCGTGGTGCCCAGCGCGTCGGCCAGCCGGACGAGCGTCGCCAGGGTCGGGTCGGCGGGCCGTTCCTCGAGGTACGCCAGGTAGTCGGGCGACATCCGGGCGCGGCCGGCCGTCTCCTCGCGGCTGAGGCCCCGCTTCCTGCGTTCGAGGGCCACGCGCCGGCCGATGTCACCGGGGTTGGCCGCCCTTTGCGGTGGGGCGGCGCGGGACACGGTGGTCACGTCACCGGTGCCCCTTCGTGGCTCGTGCGGGGCCGCGGGCCGTTCGTGGTGCAGGGGACGGACGTGTGCGTCGGGTCCGGGAAACACCAGGGTCACTTCGTCCGTGTCCGACCAGTGCACGTCGTAGGGAGGCGTTCCGTCCGCGTGGTGGAGTCCCACGATCTCGCCGTCGCGCCTGGCGGCACCGGTCGCCGGACTTTCCACGATGAGCTGGTCGCCGAGGTGAGCTCGCATGGTCGCCGCCCTCTCCTCAGAATGGTGCTGTATCCAACCTGCCACGCCGGGCACATCCTGCAACGCACGGACGAGGTCGGGCATCCCCGGGTCGGCACCTGACGGGTGCCGGGTTCACACCGGCCGCGCAGCGGGCCGGCGGGTGCCCTGCCCGGGCGCCGTTCCCTGCATGTCACGTTCGGCGGCGCTCAGCAACTGGTGGGCGAGGTCGACCATGGCCCGGCCGGCCGCCAGTTCGTCGCCGATCTCCGGCACGTTCATGTCCGCCGGATGGCAGTGCGCGCTTCCGTGGGCGGAGAGAGCGGTGGTGCCGGTGTTCAGCACCACATGTGCCTTCGTCGTTCCGTCGTCGTCCTCGAAGAGGTCGAGGCGGACCTGCCACTGCGCCGTGTGCGACATGATGTTCCTCCTCGCCTCGGTCCGACGACCGGTACATCGTCCGGCCGCCGGCGAGCCGCTGGTCGGTCCCCCCCTCCCCGTTCCATCATCGTCCGGCGGCGGCCTCGGGTCACAGGGCCGAACGTCCCTGAGGGACCGACGCCCGCTCCGGGAGACCGCCCTACGGCCCGCTCGTCCGCGGTCGCTTCGTCGGCGGTCACACCTGGGGAACGACCGCGACAGGGCACGGCGCGTGATGCAGTACCGCGTGATTGACCAGGCCCAGTTGCAGACCGGGATGCCCAAGTCGCCGCCGGGCGCCCACGATCAACAGGTCCGCCCCTGACGCGGCGTCCAGCAGCGCCCGGCGCGCCGGTGCCTCGATCACCCGCCGGATCACCGGGGTGTCGCGGTACCGGCCGGCCACCCCGCGCAGGGTGTCGTCGAGCACCTGAGCCGGCGGGCGCACATGGGCCTCCAGGGGCCACGACGGGGCTTGGGGCGTCGTGCACGCACCCGGCGGTGCGCTCCAGGCATGCACCGCCACGAGGCGGCAGTGGCGCACCTGGGCCTCCCGGCAGGCGAACTCCACCGCTGTGCCGCTGCAGTGTTCGTCCTCCACTCCGACGACGACGCTGCCGAAGCGTGCTTCGCGGTGCTCCTGCCCGCCGCGGACCACGACGACCGGGCAGTCGGCTCGTGCCGCCACGGCGAGGCCGACGGAGCCCAGGAGCATGCCGGCGAGGCCTCCGAGACCCCGGGACCCCAGCACCAACGCGAAGGCACTGCGCCCCAGGTCGACCAGGGCGGACGCCGCTTCCCCATGGACCACGTCGCCGGACAGCCGAACCGTGGGGGCACTCTTCCTGGCACGTGCCGAGGCAGCGCCGAGCACGTCGGCCGCGTCACGGTCCCCGGCCGCCGCGTGCAGGAGATGCAGCGGCACGCCGTGCCGGACGGCCTCGGAGGCGCCCCAGCCGACCGCCTCCAGGCCGGCCTCGGATCCGTCGACACCGACCACCAGGGGAATCGTCACCGCCCCTGTCTCCTCTCGTGCCGGGCCCGCCGCCCCGGCCTCTCCAGCTTCTTACGGGCCGGAGGCCATCGCCATGCGACCCGTTCGCCAGAGGTGTGCGGCGTGCGGGTCGGGCCGGGCGGCGGGCCGCGACGCTGGGGGGAACGGCCCGGCACGTCGCCGGGTGGCCGGGATTCACGGCTGCCGCGTGCCTGGGACGATGCGGGAGAGGAACGGTCCACGTTCCCGGGAGGTGGCGGTATGACGCGTCGGCTCCGGCTCACGCTGCTGGGCGTGGGCGCCATGGCGTCCCCGCGTTACGCCCCGGCCGGCCTGCTGATCGCCTACGGCCGCCGGCGCGTCGTCTTCGACGGGGGACCCGGCGCGGAGCCGCCCGAGGGCCGGCTGGACGCCTGGCTCGTCACCGACGAGCAGGCCGAGCTGCGCTCCGCCCTGCGGCGTCTGGCCGCCGAGCGCGGCCTGGTGCCGCGCATGACGGACATGGACCTCGGCGAGTTGCGCATCCGCGCGTTGCCGGTCGCGCACACCTCCCATCCCACCTGCGGCTACCGCATCGAGGGAGAGCCGGGCACGGCGGTGTGGGCACCGGAGTTCCGGTCCTTCCCGGCCTGGGCGGCGGACGCGGACCTGATGTTCGCGGAAGCCTCGTCCTGGGACCGCCCCATCCGCTTCCGCGGTGGGGTGGGCGGGCACGCCCCCGTACGGGACGTCGGCGTGGAAGCGGCCCGGAACCGGGTCGGACGCCTGGTCTACGCCCACATCGGCCGCCCCTGCCTCCGGGCCATGGACGTCGGCCTGACCCCCGAACACGGGGAATGGGGACGAGAGGGCCGTACGTACCTCCTCCCCACACGCCCGCGGGCACGCTGAGCGTCGTGCTCCGCCCCCGATGCCCCGGCAGGCGTACGAACGGAATCACGACGCGTGGCCCGACTCCGCCGGCTACTGCGCCGCCCCGCCGTGCGCGAGGTCGAACCGCACGTCCACCACGCCCTCCACGGCCCGCACCAGGCGTGCCGCCAGGGGGACGAGCGAGGTGTCGCGGATCCGGCCGGTGAGGGTGACGACTCCGTCGTGCACCTCCGCCCGGAGGTCCGACGACGAAGGCGGCAGCAGGCGCGCCACGATCTCGTGCCGGACCTCCTCGGCGATGTCGTCGTCGTCGCGCAGGAAGACCTTGAGCAGGTCGGCGCGGCTGACGATGCCCGCCAGCAGCCCGGCGTCGTCCACGACCGGCAGCCTCTTGACCCCCTCCTGTGCCATGGTGCGCGCGGCCTCGGC
>NZ_JBEPBF010000178.1:0-16501 GCF_040298985.1 Streptomyces sp. NPDC001093
GCGCCCCGCGGTGCGGGCGCGCGTCGCCGGGGGTGGGGCATCGGGCGTGGTTCCCGATGGGTCGGCCGGGGGTGGTGGTCGGCCGGGTGGGGGTGTGGGCTGGGCTGTCGCCGGCGGGCTGGGCCGGGCGGTGGTCAGCGGTCGTCGGGGGATTCCGTGGTGCAGCTCCCGATGGGTCGGCCGGGGTGCGGTTGTGGGCAGGTTGGGTTCTGGGGCCGGGCTGTTGCTGACGGCCTGGCTGGAGCGTGGTCAGCGGTCGTCGGGATGGGACGTCGGGTGTGTTCCCGATGGGTCGGCCGGGGGTGGTGGTCGGCCGGGTGGGGGTGTGGGCTGGGCTGTCGCCGGCGGGCTGAGCCGGGCGGTGGTCAGCGGTCGTCGGGGGATTCCGTGGTGCAGCTCCCGACGGGTCGGCCGGGGTGCGGTCGCCGGTCGGACGGGTTGCGGGACGGGGCGGTGCCGGCCGGTTCGGTGGGAGGTGGTCGGCGGGCGAGCGGGTGCGGTCCTCGGGGCGATCGCCGACGGGCCGCCCGGGGGCCGGTCAGTGGACGGGTGGATACGTTCCCCGGGTCAGACCCACCGGATTGCCCGGCGGCAGCAGGCCCGAGGACTCGACCATGTGGGCCAGGGGATCCAGCAGGCCGGCCAGCCGCGTGGTGCGGTCGGTGCCGAGGGTGGTCCACGGTCGTTCGGCCGCCGCGTCCGTCAGCGCCTCCACCTCCGCGCGCACGGCCGCTCCCGCCGGCGTGAGCGCCCCGCCGGCATCGAGCAGACCCCGCTCGCGCAGGCCTACCCCGGCCGCATCCCAGTCCGCCAGCTCCCACCTGCGCGTCTCCCGCAGGAACGCCCCGTCGGATTCGCCGGCGGCCGCCTTGAGCACCATCGCCTCGACCGGCCCGAGTCCCTGACCCACCAGCACCGCGACATGCGCGTCGCCCCGGTGCTCGCGCAGGGTCGTCAGGCCCTGCCACAGCCGCGCGGTGGGGCGGTCCGGGCGCTCCAGCGCCTGGTTGGCAGCGGCGAGTACGCGGCCCGCGGTGTCCGCCACCGCAGCCGCTTCCCAGGCGAGGTCGGCGGCCTCGGCGAACTCGGCCGAGCCGACGGTGTCCGGCCCGAACAGGCCGGTCATGGCCGCGTCGAGAGCGTCGTGGCGGGCCGCCAGCACATCGGCGGGAGCCGCGTACGTCCAGGCGTCCGGCAGGGCCCGGGCCACCCGGGCGGGGTGGAAGACGTAGAAGCAGCTCGTCACGACGGACGGCGGGACCGCGCCGAGCGGTGCGGCGCGCAGCGCGAAGTACCCCATCCAGAAGCCGCGCATCCCGAGCGCGTCCGCCGTGCGGCGTACCTCGGGCGCGAAGTACACGAGGTCGTGCACCGGTTCGTACCGCTCCCACAGGGCCCGCGCCATCGCGTCCGCCACCGCTTCCTCCCACCGCTGCGACCTGTCGCGTGCTGTCGGCACCAGACTGCGTTATGACGGCAGTCATAACAAGGGGTGGCGGCCGGATTTCCCGCCCGCCGCCGACGGGCAGCCGTGTGGCCTCGGTGAAGCACCGGACTCGGGTGACCGGCTAGTTTGCGAGGACTCCCGCCGGAAGGACGCCATGGACATCGACGACTCCCTCGTCCGCTCGCTGCTGCGTGCACAGCACCCGGATCTCGCCGGCCTGGAGGTGCGTGGGGTGCCGGGCGGCTGGGACAACCAACTGTGGCGGGTGGGAGGCGAGTTGGCGGTACGGCTGCCGCGCACGCCCCGCGCCCCGGACCTTCTGCGCAAGGAGCAGCGGTGGCTGCCCGTGCTCGCCCCACGGCTGCCCCTGCCGGTACCGGTACCGGTGCGCACCGGTGCGCCCTCGGCCGCCTTCCCGCGCCCGTGGGCCGTCGTGACCTGGGTCCCGGGAGAACCCGGCGACAGGGCGGTCCTCACGCGCGGCGACGATGCCGCCGTCCGGCTCGCCGCCTTCCTCGCGGCGCTGCACCGGGCCGCGCCCGCCGGGGCACCGGTCAACGATGTGCGCGGAGGACTGCTCTCCGGCCGTGCGGCCGAGTTCGAGGAGCGGCTCGGGGCCGTCGCGGACCTGCTGACCGACGCGGAGCTGTCCGACGTGTGCTCCATCTGGCAGCAGGCACTCGCGGCGCCCGAGTGGACCGGAGCACCGGTCTGGCTGCACGGCGATCTCCACCCGGCCAATGTCGTCGCGCGGACGGCAGCCTCGCCGGTGTGCTCGATTTCGGGGACGTCTGTGCGGGTGATCCGGCGACCGATCTCTCGGCCGTGTGGCTGCTGTTGCCGTCGGGGGCGGTTCCGTGGTTCTTCCGGTCGTACGGGACGGCTGACGAGGCGACGCTTCGCCGCGCCCGGGGCTGGGCCGTGCTGCGGGCCCTGTCACTGCTGGGGATCGGCAGGGCCTACGAGCGGGGTCTGCCCGGCGGGCAGCCGGGGTGGGCGAGGGCGGGGCGTGCGGCGCTCGAGCGTCTGGGGGCGGCGCGACGCGCCGGGTGATTCGCCCGGACGGGGCGCCGCGTGGCGTAATCGCTGGGGCAGACGGGTGGCGCGGTGACCCGGCTGGGTGGCTCGGATGGTGGGAGGTTGCGCACTCCCTGACGGTGGTTCATGTCGAGGCCGGGTCTGTCCAGCTGATGAGGGATCCGCTGCCCGGCCACGGCGGAAGGACATCGCTATGCGTTCTGCCCGCATGCTTTTGGCCACGGCGGCCGCCACAGCCGCACTGACATTCGGCGCGCCCAGTGCCGCCTTCGCCGCTTCCGCGGGTGACGACGGAGGCCGCGACGACTCCGCCTACAGCCAGGACCACGACCAGGGGTCCGACGAGGACCACGGCGGAAACAACGACCAGGGCCGCGACAACGACCAGGGCCGCGACGACGACTCGGGTCGCGGTCACGACAATGATCACGGCGACAACCACGGCAAGGGCCGCGGACACGAGGGGCCGCGCGGCGGAGTCCACACGGGTGGCGGAGCGCTGTCCGCGGTGCGGGGTGAGGGCGGCGGCGACCGGGGCGACGACGAGGGTCACGGCCGGGACCAGGACCAGGGCCGCGATGAGGGCCATGGCCGGGGCGACGATCACGGCGGCTGGGGCGACCGCGACCAGGGCCGGGGCGGCCACGAAAAGGGCCGCGGACACGAGGGGCCGCACGGCGGTGTGCACACCGGTGGCGGTGCGCTCGCCACGCTGCGCCATGACGACTGGGGCTCGGGTGGCGACGACAACGGCCGGGACGAGGGCCGGGACGGCGGCCGGGACGAGGGCCGGGACGGCGGCCGGGACGAGGGCCGGGACGGCGGCCACGAGAGGCCGCGCGGTGGCATGCACACCGGCGGCGGCGCGCTCGCCACTCCGGGTGTCACTGCGGGCGGCCTGGCCGTGCTGGCCGTAGGCGCCGGCGGCATGTACATGCTGCGGCGCAAGAAGGCCGGCCAGCCGGCGTCCTGACCGAACGACCCCATCGAGAGGCTGCGGCCGCCGCCGACGCGCCCACCGTGTCGGCGGCCCGCACCCGCTGGCTTTCCCCTAGTGAGGTGGTGTCCGATGGCAGCAGATCCCTCCTCCCCGACCTCCGCGGAGCCGCAGGCGGACGGGCGGAGTTCCAGCCGTGGCGGGCGGCTGACGCTGTGGGGCGTGGCGATCGTCCTCGTCGCCGTCAGCGTGTTCGGCGGCCACCGCACCTCGGACGGCTCCCCGCCGGCGTCGCGTGCCGCGGGCGCGAGCGCCGCCACCCAGACCGACCCGCAGCAGACCGACCCGCGGCAGACCGACCCGCAGCAGGTGGATCCACGGCAGACCGATCCGCAGAAGGCCGACCCGCAGCAGGCCGATCCGCAGAAGACCGAACCGGAACAGGCCGACACGGAGCTGCCCAGGTCCGCACCGACCCGTCTGCTCATCCCGAAGATCTCCGTGGACGCCCCCTTCACCACCCTGTCCATCGGCTCCTCGGGACAGCTCCAGCCCCCGCCGGCGGGCGACACCAATCTCGTCGGCTGGTACGCCAAGGGCGTCTCGCCGGGTGAGAAGGGCACCGCGATCATCGCCGGACACGTCGACACGACCACCTCCCCGGCCGTCTTCGCCAACCTCGGCGAACTGCGCCGCGGCGACCGTTTCACCGTGGAGCGCGCCGACGGACGCGACGCCGCATTCGTCGTGGACGACGCCGAGACCTTCGCCAAGGACGACTTCCCCAGCAAGCGCGTCTACGCCGATGCCCAGCGCCCCGAGGTCCGGCTGATCACCTGCGCGGGGGACTACGACCACGATGCGAAGGACTACAAGGACAACCTCGTGGTCTTCGCCCACCTGGTGTGAGCCGGCCCGTACGGGTCAGGCGGCGCCGTCCCCGAAGGGGCCACCGGGCGCGAACGCCAGCGCCGCGAACCGTTCGCCGATCCGGCGGTGCGCGGCGGCGTCCGGGTGCAGGTCGTCGGGCAGCGGCAGCTCGCCGAAGTCGGCCTCGCCGTACAGCTCCCGGCCGTCGAGGTAGTGCAGCCGGGGGTCCTGCGCCGACCGCTCGCGCACGATCCGGGCCAGTTCCTCCCGGATGACTCCCAGGGTGAGTTTCCCGCTCGCCTTCTCCGCAGGGTCCCCGGCGGCCCGGAACCGCAGTCGGCCCTCGCTCAGCGCGGAGAAGTCCGGGAGACTGGGGCCCGGCGTGTCCTCATGGATGGGGCACAGGATCGGCGAGACGACGAGCAACGGCGTGTCGGGGTGCCCGTCACGGATGGTGTCGAGGAAGCCATGGACGGCGGGACCGAACGCGCGCAGCCGCATCAGATCGGTGTTGACCACGTTGATGCCGAGCTTGACGCTGATCAGGTCGGCCGGCGTGTCGCGCAGTGCGCGAGCGGTGAAGGGGTCGAGCAGGGCGCTGCCGCCCAGCCCCAGATTGATCAGCTCCGTCCCGCCGCGGGACGCGGCGAGCGCCGGCCAGGTGGTGCTCGGGCTCGCGGCGTCCGAGCCGTGGCTGATGGAACTGCCGTGGTGCAGCCACACCTTGCGGCCCTGGTGCGGTACGGCTTCCACGGGCGCGTCGGTGCGCAGGGCGACGAGTTCGGTCGTCTCGTTGTGCGGCAGCCAGATCTCCACGACCTTGACGGTGCCGGGCAGTCCGGAGAAGCGCACGGTGCCGACCGGGCCCGGCCGGTGCTCGGCCGTACCGGTGGTCACGTCGATGGTGAGCGTGTTGCCGCCGGCGACCCGGCCACTGCCGGCCGCACGCCCGTCGACGAGCAGGTCGTACACGCCGTCCGGGCGCGGCGGTGCGCCGGCGTAGACCCGTTTGGTGGGCAGGGTGTCCAGCTCGACGGTGGTCGCGCGGGTGCGGAAGACCAGCCGTACACCGGAGGGCTGGGACTCCGCCATGGCCAGCTGAGGATCGGCGCACTGCGTGCGGGCGCGGGCCGGCAGCCGGTGCGGCAGCAGTCCGTGGGCGGTGCGTTCCAGATCGAGGGCGCCGCGCACGAGGTCGGGGGTGAGCGGGGTGGTGTGCATGGTGTCGGCCTGCGTTTCGATGGGTCAGGGGGTGGGCCAGTTGCGCAGCAGGGAATCGAGAGCGTCGAGGATCCGGGTCCAGGACTCCTGCGAGCCGGGGGCACTGTGGCTGAATCCGCCGGCCGTCTCCAGGCTGACGTAGCCGTGGAAGACGCTGCCGAGGAGGCGGACGGCATGGGTCTGGTCGGGCTCGGCGAGGTCGTAGCCGCGCAGGATCGCCCGGGTCATCTGCGCGTGCCGGCCGCCCGCGCTCGCGGCCGCCGCCTCGGGGTCCAGCGGGTGGCGGGTCGCCGCATAGCGGCCGGGGTGTGCGCGGGCGTAGTCGCGGTACACGTCGGCGAACGCGACGAGGGCGTCCTTGCCGGCCCGGCCGGCGAGCGCGTCGGCGGCGCGGTCGGCCAGCTCCTCCAGGGCGAGGAGCGCGATCCGCGTCTTCAGATCCTGGGAGTTCTTCAGGTGCGAGTACAGACTCGCGACCTTCACGTCGAACCGCCGGGCCAGCGCCGACACGGTCACCTGGTCGAAGCCGACCTCGTCGGCGAGTTCCGCGCCCGCACGGACGAGTCGATCGGTGGTCAGCCCTGCGCGTGCCATGACGTTTCTCCCCTCTGCCATAAGCGATTATGAAACTTCCTAAAGCTTTTAGGCAAATGGAAAGGGGTCGCGCCCCGCTCGTGCTCGGCAGCGGCGTGCCCGTGAGGTCGGCTGACCTGCGACTTGTGCCTTGGCGCGGCTGAGTGCGACGCTTCGGTCCGCCGGTCGCGACCACGGCCGGCGGTGGCGGTGAGCACGGGTCTCACCGGGAGGGGCGGACGTGTCTTCCGGGACGGAAACGGGGAGTGGAGCGATGGAGCTGGAGCTGCGGCACCTGCGGGTGCTGTGCGCGATCGCCGACGCGGGAAGTGTGGGGCGCGCCGCGGCACAGCTCGGCTACTCGCAGCCCGCCGTGAGCACCCAGCTGCGGCGCATCGAGCGCCACCTCGGCGAGCCGCTCTTCGAGCGCGGCACGAGCGGAGTGCGGCCCACCCGCTACGGCGCCGAGGTCGTCGCCCAGGCCCGTGACGTGCTGACCCGCGCCGACGCCATCGGCCACCGCCCGGCCGCCGGGCGAGCAAGCCGTACCCTGCGCGTGGCGGCGACCAACTCGCCCATGCTGTCCGGCACGGTCTCCCGCGTCCGCACCCGGCTGCCGGAGCTGTCCCTCGCCGTCACCAGCGTCTACGCCTCCTCGCGGATCGTGGAGCTGCTGGAGGAGGGCGCGGTGGACGCGGCCATCGCCGCCGACTATCCGGGCATGGAGCTGCGCCACTCGGGCGCGGTGAGGCACCGCGGGATCGTCACCGAGCCGACGTTCGTGGCCCTGCCCGCCCGCCACCGCCTGCGGCAGTGCGCCCAGGTGCAGCTCGCCGACCTGGCCGAGGACGCGTGGTTCGTGACGCCGGACGACGGCGCCGGGTGGCCCGGGGTGTTCTACGACGCCTGTGCGGCGGCCGGGTTCACGCCGGTCACCGTGCACGAGTTCCTCGGCGACCAGACCCAGTTGCAGAGCATGATCGCCGACGGCCTCGGGGTGTCCCTCGTACAGCCGACGCTGCGGCCGATCCCGCACGTCGTGGTCAAGCCGTTGGCCGGTTCCCCGCTGTGGTGCCGTTATGTGCTGGCATGGCGGCCCGACACCGTCACCGGCGAGGCCGTGGAGGCACTGTCCCAGTCCGCCACCGCCGCCTACCGCGACCTCGTCGCCCAGGCACCCCACCTGCGCGCCTGGGCCTCGCGCACCTGGAGCGTCACGGGGGCGTAGCGGCAAGTCAAAGGCACACCGCGATGTTATGCGCGGGCAGTGGCATGTGCTATGTCACACGGCATTGTTGGGGTGGGTGGCCCGCTGAGACAGTGCCTCACACGCCTCAACTCCCCACAGAGGCGCATCCCTTCGTGGAGGAATCCAGATGCGCTATCGCTTCGCGCTGCCCAGACGCATGCCCGGCCACAGCCGCCCCCGTACGGCCGCACGCATGGCCGGTGCCGCGGTCGTCTGTGTCACCGTGGCAGGCCTGCTGTCCACCCCGGCGCTGGCGGCACCACAGCAGCCCCACACGCGCGCTGCCACCGCGCCCCGGCAGCACGTGTCCCAGCCGTCGCCGATCGGTGCGACCACCCCCGTCACCGAGCGTCCCGCGAGCCAGGCCCGGCGGCTCAGCCCGGACCGGCTCCCGCCCCTGCAGCCCCTCTCGGCCCAGCCGGCCCGAAGGGCGGCCAAGGCGGACTCCTGCACGCCGGGCGACTTCGGCAGCCGTAGCGGCTCCGCTCTCGTGTCCTTCGTGAAGGCCTCGTCCACGGACTGCGTCAACACCCTCTTCTCGGTGACCGGTACGGACGCGCACGACGTCTTCCGCCAGGCCCAGATGCTCAGCGTCGCGGCCGCCTGGACCCGCACCGCCAAGCTGTACCGCGGCGACAACTCCGGCGGCCTGGAACAGCTGGTCCTCTTCCTGCGGGCCGGCTACTACGTGCAGTTCAACCACTCCGCGGACGTCGGCCCGTACACCGCCCGCCTGACCACGGCCGTCACGGCCGGCCTGGACGCCTTCTTCGCCCGGCCGCACGCGCGTGATGTGACCGCGGTCAACGGCGACATCCTCGGCGAGACCGTCATCCTCACCGACAGCGCCGACCAGCAGGGCCGCTATCTGTCCGTCTACCAGCGGCTGCTGAACGACTACGACAGCACCTACGACTCCGTGGACAGCATGATCAGGGCCGTCAACGACGTCTACACACCGCTGTGGCGCGGCAACTGGAACCCCGACTACGTCAAGTCCGTCGAGGCCGACCCCGGCATCATCGACACCCTGCACGACTTCGCACTCGCCAACACCGACCTGCTCGGCACCGACCGGGCGTTCCTGGACTCCAACGCCGGGATGAACCTTGCCCGTTACGTCGAGCACCCCGAACTTCAGGAAACCGTCCGCCCGTTGGCCAAGGACCTGCTCGACGAGACCGCGATGACCGGCCCCACGGCCGGGCTCTGGGTCGCCGTGGCCACCCAGGCGAACGCCTACGACAGCACCGGCTGCGCCTACTACGACGTCTGCGACCTGCCCGCCAAGCTGACCAAGGCCGTCCTGCCGGTCAGCCGCCAGTGCGACACGAACGTCACCGTCCTCGCCCAGTCGCTGACCGCCGCCGACCTCGACGCGGCCTGCGCCAGCGTCCTGGGCCAGAGCGCCTACTTCCGCGGCGTGGTGAAGGCCGACGGAGCGATACCCGGCCAGTACGTGTCGACCATCCAGCTCGTGGTCTTCGCCAGCCGATCCGACTACCAGACCTACGCCGGCCCGATCTACGGCATCAGCACCGACAACGGCGGCATGACCCTCGACGGCGACCCGTCCGCCCCGGCCAACCACGTCACGTCGATCATGTACCAGAAGCCCACGGACGACGGTTTCACGGCGCGGATCTGGAACCTCAACCACGAGTACACGCACTTCCTCGACGGCCGCGACGACATGAAGGGCGCCTTCGACCAGCAGATCTCGGTGCCGGACATCTGGTGGATCGAGGGCCTGGCCGAGTACGTGTCCTACAGCTACCGCGGCCTCGCCGACGACCAGGCGATCCAGGAGGCCGCCAAGCACACGTACAAGCTGAGCACCCTGTTCGAGAGCACCTACGACAACAGCGACGTGATCCGCACCTACCCGTGGGGCTACCTCGCCGTGCGCTACATGGCCGAGAACCACCCCGACGACCTCCAGCGCATGCTCGCCCGCTTCCGCGTCGGTGACTACGCCGGCGGATACGCCGCCTACCACGACGGCATCGGCACCCGCTACGACGCCGACTTCGACCAGTGGCTGAGTGCGTGTGCCGCGGGCGCCTGCGCCAAGCCCGTCAAGGCCTGACCGCACGCGCCCCAGCAGGACGGCCGCCGACCGGGAACCCGGGTCGGCGGCCGTACGCGTATCGGCGAAGGGACGAGGGATCAGACCGCCGTCGCCGGGTACGTCGGGTACTCGACGCCCGACACGTGCTGGACGACCCGGACCACCTGGCAGGAGTAGCCGAACTCGTTGTCGTACCAGAGGTAGAGGATCGCGTTGTCGCCGTCGACCTTCAGGGCGCCTGCGTCCACGATCGAGGCGTGGCGCGAGCCGATGAAGTCGCTGGAGACCGCGTCGGGCGCCGTGATGAAGTCGATCTGGCGCTTGAGCGGCGAGGTCAGCGACACCTCGCGCAGGTAGTCGTGGACCTCCTCGCGGGTGGTCTCGCGGGCCAGCTGCAAGTTGAGGATTGCGATAGAAACGTCCGGCACCGGAACGCGGATCGAGCTGCCGCTGATCTTCGCCTTGAGGTCCGGCAGCGCCTTGGCCACGGCGGAGGCGGCACCGGTCTCGGTGATCACCATGTTGAGCGGCGCGGAGCGGCCACGGCGCTCGGACTTGTGGTAGTTGTCCAGCAGGTTCTGGTCGTTGGTGAACGAGTGGACGGTCTCCACGTGGCCGCGCAGCACACCGTACTCGTCGTCCATCGCCTTCAGCGGCGGGACGATCGCGTTGGTGGTGCAGGAGGCGCAGGACAGGATCTGCTCGTCCGGCTTGACGGTGTCGTGGTTGACGCCGTGCACGATGTTCGGGACGTCGCCCTTGCCCGGCGCGGTCAGCACGACCTTCTCGATGCCGGGGCGCAGGTGCTTGGACAGGCCCTCGCGGTCGCGCCACTTGCCGGTGTTGTCGATGAGGATGGCGTCCCGGATGCCGTACTCGGTGTAGTCCACGTGCGACGGATCGTCGGCGTAGATCACCTTGATCTCGTTGCCGTTGGCGACGATCGTGCTGCTGTCCTCGTCGACCGTGATCGTGCCCTGGAACTGGCCGTGGATGGAGTCGCGGCGCAGCAGCGAGGCGCGCTTGACGATGTCCTGGGCGCCGCCGCCACGCACCACGATGGCGCGCAGACGCAGGCCGTTGCCGGAGCCGGCCTTCTCGATCAGCAGACGGGCCACGAGCCGGCCGATGCGGCCGAAGCCGTACAGGACGACGTCACGCGGCTCACGGCGCTCGATCTTGTTGCCACCCGTGGCACCGGCGACGGCCTCGGCGGTGAACTCCGCCACGCTCAGCCCACGCTCGTCGGCCTTGTACCTCGTGGCGAGCATGCCGAGGTCGATCTGGGAGGGTCCGAGGTCGAGGGTGGTCAGGGCCTCGAGGAACGGCATGGTCTCGGTGACCGACAGCTCCGCGCCGGCGATCTGGCGGGCGAAGCGGTGCGTCTTGAGGATGCTGACCACCGACTTGTTCACCAAGGAGCGGCTGTGCAGCAGGACGGTCACGTCCCGCTCGCGGTGCAGCTTCCCGATGAGCGGGATCATCGACTCCGCGATCTCCTCGCGGATCTTCCAGTTGGTGAACGAGTCGTCGTTGACAGTCACGGATCCATCTTTCGAGCTAGGGAGCGCTCATATGCTAACCGCACCTCTCAGCCGCTCCTTCCGGGGGTGGCGGGGTAAGGGATTTGCACTGTTTCCTTGACCGATTCCTGAATCAGGGTGGAAGTCCGTAAGAAACCCGAGTCGCGGATTGCCCGTCTTACCTGGCGTGCCCAAGGTCAAGAGAGTGAGCACCTCCTCAGTACCGCGGCCCGAGTCGGCCGCCCCGTCCCGACCCCTTCGCCCCCCGACGCTCCCCTGGATCGCCCGGCGCGGGATCCCCGAGGGGGCGCTCCCGGCCCTCGCCCTGTTCGCGGCCGTACGGCTCGCCGGGATCCTCTTGGTGATCCTCACGAACGCCGTGAGAGGACATCCCCTCGTCAAGAGCCTCGCCCACTCCTGGGACTCCCGCTGGTATCTGCACATCGCCGCCCAGGGCTACGGCCACAAGATCTGGATCACCCCGGAGGGCGCCGTCCAGAGCGACTGGGCGTTCTTCCCGCTGTACCCGGGGCTGATCAGGGCGCTGACCACGGTCCTGCCGGTCACCCCCGGCCAGGCCGCGCTGCTCATCTCCTGGATCGCCGCCGGCGTGGCGGCGTACGGCGTGTACGCCATCGGCCACCACCTCTACGGCCGCGGGGTCGCCACCGCGCTGGTCGCCCTGTGGGCCGCGATGCCGCACTCCGTCGAACTGACCATCGCCTACACCGAGTCGCTGTTCGCGGCCCTCGCCGTCTGGTCCCTGTACTGCGTGCTCAAGGGCCGCTGGCTGTGGGCCGGTGCACTGGCCGCGCTGGCGGGCCTGTCCCGGCCGAGCGGTTTCGCGGTCGCGGGGGCCGTCTGCATCGCGGCCGCGTACGAGGTCGTGCGGCAGCGCGGCCGGGCCCCGGCGAGCGTGTGGGCCGGTGCCGTGCTGGCCCCGCTGGGCTGGCTCGGCTACGTGCTCTGGGTGGGCAGCCAGACGGGAGACCTGCTCGGCGGCTACTTCAAGGTGCAGAGCGCCTGGGACTCCCGCTTCGACTTCGGTCTCGGCTCGGCACGCTTCACGAAGGCCCTGCTGCTGCACGGGGGCGGTGCCGTCTATCCGGCGGCCCTGGTGATCGTCGCGGCGGGCGTGCTGCTGTTCGCGCTGCTGTGCCTGGAACGCGCCCCTCTCGCCCTCGTGGTCTTCGCCGGGATCCTGGTCCTGCTCGTGGTCGGCGGCTCCGGTTCCTTCTCCTCCAAGCCGCGCTTCCTGCTGCCCGCCTTCCCGCTCCTGATCCCCATGGCCCGGGCACTGACCCGCACCTGGCGGGTCCGCCCGGCCCACGCCGTGGTCGTCTACGGCGGCCTCACCGCCATGTCCCTGCTGTTCGGCGCCTTCGTGACGGTGGTGGCCCACTCCCCACTGTGATCCACCACCAGCTCGGCCCCGCCCCGACCGTTGCGTGACGCCGAGCCCACCGCCCCTCACGGCGCCGCCCGGGAACGGACCCGGGCGGCGCCGCACTGTGCGAAGGTCCTGAATCGGGGTAGGCGGGGGGACGCCCGAGGAAAGGACCATCATGACGACCTACGTGATCACCGTCCCCGGCACCTTCACCGCGGACATCGGGACGGACACCCGGACGCGCCTGGCCAGGGCGCTCAGGCCCGCCGATCCGCACGGCACCCGGATGGGCAGCGCCGAGGGCCTGGACGTGCTCAGCGTCAACGAGGACAACACCTTCACCCTCCGGCTGACCGTCGAGGCGGACACCGGCCCGCACGCCGAGCAGGAGGCGCGCCGGCTCGCGGGCTCCGCCCTCGAGGACGCGGGACTGGACGAGCGGAGCGCACCGCTGGGGCCCGCTGTGGTCACCGGGATCGACTCCGAGGTGCGCTGACCCGCGGCCGGTCCACGGACGCCCACGGGGCGAGATCATCCGGTATAGGTAAAATCTAGGCGTTTGCCGAAAATTCAGGCGACTGGTCGTCACGACCGCCGCCCCGCCGGAAGTGATCCATGCCCCGCAAGCGCTCCACGGACGAAGGCGACGAGCTGCTGGCCAGACTCGGCTCGCTCACCGCCCAGGCACGGGAGCGCGCGGAGCTGCAGCGCACCCAGGTAGAACTGGCCATCGCCCTGCAGCGCGGCATGCTGCCCCGTGACCTGCCCACCGCACCGGGCCTGCACCTCGCCGTCCGCTACACGCCGGCCAACCTCGGCCTGAACGTGGGCGGCGACTGGTACGACGCGTTCGCCCTGCCCGACGGGCGGATCGGGCTGGCCATCGGCGACGTCCAGGGACACAACATCGAGGCCGCCGCGTTCATGGGCCAGGTCCGCGCCGGGCTCCGCGCCCTCGCCTCCGTGACCGGCGAGCCGGGCGAACTCCTGGCCCGCACCAACGAGCTGCTGCTGGCCCTGAGCACCGAACTGTTCGCCACCTGCATCTTCATGCGCCTCGACCCGGCCACCGGCGTGCTGGAGAGCGCCCGGGCCGGCCACATCCCGTTCGTGTGGGCCACGGCGGACGGCAAGTCCGGCGTCGTCGACGACGAGGGCGGGCCGCCGCTCGGCATCGACAGGGGCATGGAGTTCCCGGTGAGCCGGCACCGGCTCACCACGGGCGGCCTGTTCGTGCTGCTCACCGACGGCGTGGTGGAGGGACCCTCGCTGAACATCGAGGACGGCCTCGAGCAGGTGGTCCGCCTCGCCGGCGTCGCGGCCCTGGCCGGCCTGGAGGCTCACGCCCTGGCCGCCGCCGTGATCAAGGGCGCCGAGAGCGTCGGCCACGAGGACGACGCGGCCGTGCTCGTCGTGGGCCTGGACGGCCCCGGAAACCACCTGTGACCGGCGCGGCCGGCCACGGGCCGGACGCGGATCCGGCGCCCACCGGCCCGGACGGTCACGCGAAGCCCCGCGTCATTCAGCCAGAGGGCCGGACCGCACCGACTCTCGCCTCGCCGAGCCGGAGCCATCGGTGTGAGATTGCTGCTGTGGTGGGTATCGACGATCTGCGCCGACCGGGCGGCTACGCCGTTCAGGTGGTGGCCGTCGCGGCCGGCTACTACGGCGCGGCCCGGCTCGGACTCCTGCGCGAACTCACCGTCGAGGGCGCCGTCGTCACCCCCATCTGGCCGCCGACCGGCGTCGCCGTCGCCGCGCTGCTCATTTTCGGCCTGGGCTGCTGGCCCGGCATCACGATCGGTGCGTTCTTCGCCGTGATGTCCGTGACCACCTTCCGCATCGACGTGCTCGGCACCCTCGCCGGGCAGACCCTCGCGCCGGTGTGCGCGGCACTCCTGCTGCGCCGGGCCCGCTTCCACACCGATCTCGGCCGGTTGCGGGACGGCGTGGCCCTGGTGTTCCTGGGCGCGCTGACCGCCATGCTGATCAGCGCGAGCGTCGGCATCGGCCTCCTCGTCCTCATGGGCAAGCTGGACGTGCACAACTTCTGGCCCGTGTGGCTGGCCTGGTGGGTGGGCGACGCCATGGGAGTGCTGCTCGTCACCCCGCTGCTGCTGTTGCTGCACCGGGCGCGCCGACCGCCGCCCGTGGCCCGCTGGAAGGAGGCGACCGCGCTGGCCGTCGTCGCCTGCGGTCTCGTACCGGTGGCCGTCTACAGCTCGATCAGTGCGCTCTTCCTCGTCTACCCGCTCCTCATCTGGGCCGCCCTGCGTTTCCAGCTCGTGGGCAGTGTGCTGTGCGCGCTGCTGACGTCCGTACTGGCCGCGGTCGCCGCGACGGACGGTGCCGGGGCCTTCACCGGGCTGGGCCGGATCGAGATCATGGCGAAGCTGCAGGCGTTCAACGGCACGATGGCCCTGACGGCGCTTCTGCTGTCCGCCCTGATCACCGAGCAGCGCAACACCCGGCGCTCGGTGGAGAAGGCCTGCCAGGAACTGGTCGAGGTCCTGGGACACCTCACCGCGGGCGAAGCACCGCCGCCGCGGGCACAGCCGGACGGCGAGGGCGCCGACGGTGAGTCCGGCACACCCAGGCCCGCCGGACCGCCATGACGGTCCTCACCGGCCGGACCGGTTCACCGGCCCCTCGTCGTCACTGCCCGGCTCCGCGGAGCCCTTGCGCGACCTGACGTCCCGGGGGGTGGGCGTCGGCGGGTGCGCGGCACCGGTGGCACCGGGCCGGGTACGGGTAGTCGAACGGCTCGGCGGAGGCACGCGCTCCGCCTCGCGCTGCCGGCGTGCGGCCCGCTCGGCGGCCGTCGCGCCCTCACCCGGCCGGCCGCGGTCCTCGCCGTGTGAACGGCTGTTGTCGTGCATGCGGTCCTTGTCCTTCATGCGGGGCCGAGTACCTGGGCGGTGGCGGGCGCCAACACCCTCCCGGCGTGTCGAACGGCCGGTCGGGGGCACTGGGGGACGGACGATGGGCGATGCCCGGACGGGCCCGGGCCGGACCGGAGGGACAGGCGCGGCATGGAGCAGCGGACGGCGAGCGCGGCGGACCAGCGGACCGGGGCGGCCCGGCCGCGCTCCGCTGACGTGAAACGGCGCGACGGGACATCCGAACCGTGCGACGGGACGTCCGAACAGCCGGCGGACCACGCCGTAGGGCCGCCCGACGGCACCGATGCCCGCCGCCGCATCCCGCGCACCGACCTCCTGCTGCGCGATCCCCGGCTGTCGGCGGCGCTGGAGCGGCTCGGTGCCGGTGTGGTGAAGGCCGCCGTACGCGAGGCGCAGGAACGGGCGCGGGAGGGCGGCATCCCGCCCGAGCAGGTGCCCGCGACGGCCCTCGCCCTGCTGCCCGCCACTGCGAGCGGCCTGCGCCCCGTGATCAACGCCACCGGGGTGCTGCTGCACACCAACCTCGGCCGGGCTCCGCTGTCGGCCGCCGCCCGGCAGTCCGTCCAGGAGGCCGCCGGACCCACGGACGTCGAACTGGATCTGCCGACCGGGGTACGCGCCCGCCGCGGCCGCTCCGCCCTGGCCGCCCTGCACACGCGCGTGCCGTCCGCCGGGGCCGCGCACGTCGTCAACAACGGCGCCGCCGCGCTCGTGCTCGCCGCCACCGCCCTCGCGGCCGGCAAGGAGATCGTCGTCAGCCGGGGCGAGATGGTGGAGATCGGCGACGGCTTCCGCCTGCCCGACCTACTCGTCTCGACCGGCGCCCGGCTCCGTGAGGTCGGCACGACCAACCGCACGACCGCGGCCGACTACGCCGCCGCGCTCGGCCCGGAAACCGGCTTCGTGCTCAAGGTGCATCCGTCCAACTTCCGCGTCACCGGCTTCACACGGTCCGCCGGGACCGCGGAACTCACCGGTCTCGGCGTCCCGGTCGTCGTCGACATCGGCTCCGGACTGCTCGCCCCGCATCCGGCGCTGCCCGAGGAACCCGACGCCGGCACCGAACTCCGCGCGGGCGCCGCCCTCGTCACCGCGAGCGGCGACAAGCTCCTCGGCGGCCCCCAGTGCGGGCTGCTGCTGGGCGCGGAGGACCTGGTCCGCACCCTCGCCCGGCACCCACTGGCCCGCGCCCTGCGCGTCGACAAGCTGACCCTGGCGGCCCTGGAGGCCACCCTCACCGGCCCGCCCACCCCGACCGCCCTCGCCATCACCGCCGACC